>JBFKCZ010000230.1:0-5235 GCA_041620035.1 Pseudomonadales bacterium | reverse complement strand
TGAGCGGCCACGATGCCGGAACGGTCACACCGAAGACCGACACGGCCCCGACCTGCATGGCCCACAGGCCGGCGGCAGTTGCGACCACGTGCACCGGGAACCTCACGCGCGCCGGCAGGTTGCGGATGTCATCGATCGCGCCCACTGCGGCAACGATGGAGCCACCGAGCAGTATGGCGTCCGCGACTGGCAACTCATGGCGTACCAGTGCCGCCCAGCCGATGGCGGGTAGGACGATGGCTACGCCACCCAGTGTTGGCGTGGGCCGGGAGTGCGAACTGCGATGGTCGGGCGATGCGACCACTCCCGTGCGGCGCGTGATCGCGATCATCGACCACGTGATCAGCATCGCCACGAAGAACGCAGCGGATACGGCTAGCGCGTTCGCCACCAGGCCACCGTCTCGTTGAGTGCATCGCGCGATGGCACCCGTGGATGCCAGTCGAGCGTCGCGCGCGTATGGCTGTCGTCGACTTGTGCGCTTTCGAACAAGCGCGACGCCGCCTTCATCCCGGCCAGCCGCGCGACACGATCGATCATGCCGACCGGCGCGGGAAACAACAGCGCGCGCCTGCCCATGAGGTCGGCCAGTTCACGGACGAGCTCGCTAATCGAGTAATCCTTGTCATCGCGGCAGTGGAGCACTTCCAGATCCGGGGCTTTGTCGCGCACGCACGCAACGAGCAGTCCCGCGAGATTTGCTCGTGCGATCTGACTCCTTGGCGCATCGGCTCGCGCGAACGGCAACGGAATGCGGTAACCCACCGCATTGAGCAGGTACAGGAAATTTGCGCGCACACCGGGCCCATAGACGAGTGGCGGCCTCACGATCGTGATCGCGATTCCCCGGCCGCGCTGCGCTTCCAGCCACTCCTCGGCTTCCGCTTTCGAGCGACTGTATGCGTCGCCCGGGCGGCGGACGTCCGATGGCGCGAACGGGCGCGAGCTCGTCTCACCGAGCACGCGCACCGTGCTGACGAACACGAACTGGCGCGCCTCGACCCGCACGGCGGCCTCGAACACCCGTTTCGTCGTCTCGAAGTTGTCGCGATGGAACAAGGACGGATCTTCTCCGCTCGTGCGATGGGCACGTCCGGCGAGATGGAACACGACGTCCGAAAGCCCAACGGCCTTGACCTGCTGCTCCACACTCACGAACGCATGATCGATGGGTGCATGACCGGGCAGACTTCGCCTCGAGGCGCGCGTGACGCGCCAGCGCAATGCTTCCATGTGATCGCACAGGTAGCGACCCACAAACCCACTGGCGCCGGTGACGAAGACGTTCACGTCGCAGCAGCCGCTTCATAGACGGCGAATGTGTCTTCCACGATGCTGGTCACCGCGAACAGCGATTCCGCGCGCTTTCGCGCTGCAGCGCCCATGCGCGACCGCAGTGTCGGGTCTTCGCCCAATCTGATCATCGCCGCTGCAAGCTGCGCTACGCTGCGCGCCGGCACCAGGAGCCCGGTAACACCCTCCTCTACCGCATCGCGGCACCCGGGCACATCGGTTGCGATCGCAGGGAGGCCGCTGGCGGCGGCTTCGATCAAACTCTTCGGCAATCCTTCCCGGTACGACGGCAGACACGCCACGTGTGCGGTCGCGAGAATGTCCGCGACATCGGCACGATGACCCAGCCACTCGATCGAGCCATCGTTCACCCAGGCGCTCAGCTGGGCGGCGGTCAACGACGAAGGATTGCCCGCATCGACGTCGCCCACGAGCACGAATCGCCAATCCGCGTGCCTGCGCGCCACGACTCGCGCTGCTTCGACGAACTCGACGACGCCTTTGTGGCGCAGCATCCGGGCCACCAGCACGAAGGTCACGGGGCCGTCGGCTGGGCCCCGCGGGAAGAAGGCATCGATGTCTACTCCTGACCCGCGTACGAGGTGCGTGCGCGCGTAAGACACCTGAAGATCGCGCACGAAGGAATCACGATCGTCCGTATTCTGAAAGATGAAGCGGGCATTGCGATGGTTGGTAATCGAGCGATAGAGCAGGTTCACGAGCGCGCGCCGCGCGCGCGCGCCAAAACCGCGGTCGGTGTACACGTAGCCGAGCCCCGGCACGGCGTTGACGACCGCCGGCACCTCGCATCGCGATGCAGCCCAGGTGCCATAGATCACCGGCTTGATCGTGATGTGATGCACCAGCGCGGGGCGCTCCTCCCGGTAGGCCGCTACCAGCGCGCGATAGGTCCGCAGTTCCGCCCATGGATTGGAACTGGAGCGGGTGATCGGAATCGTCCGTACGCGCAAACCCAACGCACGGAGACCTTCTTCACCACTGCCTGGAGCGCAGATCACCACGACCTGCCAGCGCCGGCGCAACGCTTCCTCGGCCAGGCACAGACGATGCGACAGAAAGAAGTTCGCCGCATTCACTACGAAGAGAATCTTCGGCTCATCCACGCAGACGTCGGTCGTCCTGATGCGTCCTGCGAAGTCTAGCCCGCATCAGAGATCGATACTCGGTGATGTGCGACAAATCTCGTCGTAGCCGCACCGGTGCTGTAGGCGCGGGGCGCGCTCGCGGGCGAGCCCCGCCCCTACAAGGACTCCGGTGCCGTTCGCGACGCCCCTCGCGGGCGCCGCTGCGCACGCTCACTTCAACCGGATTCGATCCCGGTTCTTCTCCACGACGGAGTTGCCGATGCCTTTGACTTCGACCAGTTGGTCGGCCGACGTGAACGGACCGTTGGCGTCGCGAAACTCGATGATCGCCTTGGCGCGCGCATCGCCGACCCCCACCAGCATCTCCGCGAGCGTGCCCGCATCCGCGGTGTTGATGTTCACGGTAGTCGGCAGCGACGGCTTCGGTGGCGTCGGATCGCCGGCAGACACCAAGAGCGGCACCGCCAGCAATGCGGCGAAGGTCAGATTCCTCAGGATTTGCATGTGTGGCTCCTTTGTACGAATGGCTTTTCCATGAATGGTCTTTTGCATCAATGGTCAATTGATGCTCGATATGAGTCGTCGGGTGACGACCGAGCCACACTAAGGGCACGCGGGAGCGGTGGTCAGCGGCCGATCACGCGCCAGAGGCACAGCAATCGACCCGTCGATGCGTGCGTCGACGCAGGTCTCTCGTCAGGGTGCGGAGTCGGCCGATTGCGGCGCGCTTTCGCGGTCGCGTTCTGATTCGTGTTTGGCCAGTGCGCGGGTCGCCTTGCGTTCAGAAGACCTGGCTCGCAACGTGCCGACGGAGCCGCCGAGCCACCCGATCGAGAGGCCGACGACGAACGCGGCGATCAGCCACCAGTACACGGACAACTCGGGAGAGCTGTAGCCGAGAAAATGGAGCGCAATCGGCTCACGGTTGTCGAGCATCGCCAGCGCCGCGACGACCGCGAGCACGGAGAAGAATGCAATGGTCAGGACTCGCCCGATGCGCCGCATATTACCGGCGACCGCCGTCTTCACGGGTTTCGGATGCTGGCGCCACCGGGACGTCGTTGACCCGATCGCGCAACTCTTTACCCGGCTTGAAATGCGGCACGTACTTCCCAGCGAGCCCTACCGACTCGCCGGTTTTGGGATTGCGCCCGATGCGCGGGGCACGGTAGTGCAGAGAGAAGCTGCCAAAGCCGCGAATCTCGATTCGCTGGCCCTGGGCCAGTGTCTGGGCCATGTGGTCGATCATCGTTTTGACCGCGAGTTCGACATCCTTCGCGAGCAACTGGCTCTGCTTGGCGGCGATGCGTTCGATCAACTCGGATTTGGTCATGGCTCGACGTCTCGAAAAGACCATGCGGAAGACACGCGCAACGTATCACAGCGGCGCGCGGCGCTCAATCAAAAAGTCCTTACATTTCAGGAAGTTGAACGGAACTCACAGACCGACCCGAAAAACGGAGCGACCGGGCGGTCGCTCCGGGGGGTCGTAGAGAAACTGTAAGGGGACCGCTAGCTCTGACCGCCCTGGTCCATCTGGGCCTTGATGAGATCGCCCAACGTGGTCGGGCTCGGGCGCTCGCTCTCCTTCTGGCGATGCTCTTTCACCGCGGCGCGTTCGTCGGCGATGTCCTTCGCTTTGATGGACAGGCCGATCATGCGGTTCTTGCGGTCGACGCTGATGATCTTCACCTCGACGGTCTCGCCAACCTTCAGCAGATTGCGCGCGTCTTCGACGCGGTCGACGCTGATCTCGGATGCCTTCAGGGTACCGAGCACGTCGGTCGCGAGTTCGAGGACCGCTTCCTTCGGATCGACACTCTGCACGACGCCGCTGACGATGCTGCCGCGATCGTTGACCGCCGTGTAGTCGGAGAAGGGATCCTGATCCAGCTGTTTGATACCCAGCGAAATGCGCTCACGCTCGGGATCGATCGACAGAACGAGCGTCTCCACTTCTTCGCCCTTCGTATAGCGACGCACCGCGGTTTCGCCTGGTTCGTTCCAGGAGATGTCCGACAGGTGAACGAGGCCATCGATGCCGCCATCGAGACCGATGAAGATGCCGAAGTCGGTGATCGACTTGATCGTGCCCCGGATGCGGTCGCCCTTGGTGTACTTCTGCGCGAACTCGTCCCACGGATTGGGACGGCACTGCTTGATACCCAGCGATATGCGGCGGCGCTCTTCGTCGATGTCGAGAACCATGACTTCGACCTGGTCGCCCACCGCAACGACTTTCGACGGATGTACGTTCTTGTTGGTCCAGTCCATCTCGGAGACGTGTACCAGACCTTCCACACCTTCCTGAATCTCCGCGAAACAGCCGTAGTCGGTGAGATTCGTCACCGTGGCCATCACGCGCGAGCCTTCCGGGTAGCGACGGGTCAGTTCCACCCACGGATCGTCGCCAAGTTGCTTCATACCGAGCGAGACGCGATTCTTTTCGCGGTCGAACTTCAGGATCTTCACCGCGACTTCGTCGCCGACGTTCACCATCTCGCTTGGGTGACGGATGCGGCGCCATGCCATGTCGGTGATGTGCAGCAAGCCGTCGACGCCACCGAGATCCACGAACGCGCCGTAGTCGGTCAGATTCTTGACCACGCCCTTGATTTCCTGACCTTCCTGCAGCGAACCCAACAGCTGCTCGCGCTCTGCACTGTTCTCTTCTTCGAGTACCGCGCGACGCGACACCACGACGTTGTTGCGGCGCTGATCGAGCTTGATGACCTTGAACTCGAGCGGCTTGCCCTCGAGGTACGACGTGTCGCGCACCGGGCGAACGTCGACCAGGGAGCCGGGCAGGAATGCACGGATGTCGTTGATGTCGACG
>JBFKCZ010000229.1:0-5272 GCA_041620035.1 Pseudomonadales bacterium | reverse complement strand
TGGCCGTGGCGCTCGCCGCCTGACGGGTGAGTCGATAGGTCTCCGGTGCGGCGGGCGGCGGCAGATCCAGCTTTGTCTGCATCACGCTTTGGGGGAATTCGATGTAGACGGGCCCCGGTGTCCCGCTCAGCGCTCGACGAAATGCCTCCTGTACGATCTCGTCGGTCTGCTCCGGGAACTCGATGGTACCGACGTACTTCATGGCCTCTTCGAAGTAACGGGGTTGGCGCGTGTACTGGAATCGGCCGCGGCGGACGCGTTGATCGAATTTGCGCTGTCGCTGACCGGCGATGAACAGTGTGGGCACGTTTTCCTTTGCGGCGCAGATCGCAGCTGCCGCGAGATTCGCCACACCGGGGCCCTGGTTGCCGACAATGACACCGGGAATTCCCGTCATGCGCCACAGACCGTCGGCCATGAAAGCCCCCGCCTGCTCGTGATGCGGCGCGATGACGCGCCAACCTCGCCCCTCGGCGGCGATGAACATGCCGACGAAACTGGGGTCCGGAATCCCGAACAGCGTCTTTACGCCCTCGGCCTCGAGCAGCTGCAGGATGCGCTCATGAACATAGGTCGCCATTGCAGTCTCCTTGCCGCCAGGCCGTGCGACCTGAGTTGGCAACCAGAAGCACCGCGCGCCAATACGGGATCTCACTGACACAACCCACTACGCGTAACTCACATCGTGCTTTCAGTTCCCGCACGCTAGCCTGTCAGCAAGAAAATGGAAGGCGGGAAGGGATGCCGATAAGCAATTTGTGCAATCGTGCGGTGATTGTGACCGATCCAGGAACCTCGATCGCAGAGGCGGCCAGATTGATGCGCGAACACCATATCGGCGACCTCGTCGTCGTCGACGATAACAACCGGCCCGTAGCGGTGGTCACCGATCGCGACATCGTCGTCTATGTGGTCGCTCAGGGGCTCGATCCGGACACCGTGACAGTGGAAGACGTGTCGAGTCGAACAGTCGAGACAATCCGCGAGGACGCGGACTTCCTCGACACGCTCACGCACATGCGTCGCTGTGCGGTACGGCGGATGCCCATCGTCGACAAACACGGTGTCTTGCAGGGCATCTTGACGCTCGACGACGCGCTCGAGCTGGTAGGCGAGGCTGTCAACAACCTCGTCGTTCTCGTCTCGCGCGAGATTGATCTGGAGCACGAGCGAGTCGATTGAGTTTCCACGGTGAGCTTGCGCCGACGGTTGCCGAAAGACCATCAACATGAGGGTATGTACGTACTGACCGGTTCAACGGTTGCCCGTCGCGCATAATGAGCTGAATGCAGGCGAGTGAGGTTGACCCGCATGACTAGACCTACACCGATTCTCGAACAATTGCAGGCCGATCACCGGCACCTGGCGCGGCTGCTATTCGTGTTGCAGGCGGAGGTAGATCGTCTCCATGCGCCCGACGGGGAGCCGATGAATCTCGAGATGATCATCGATGCCCTCGACTATCTGCAGGACTATCCCCAACAGTGCCATCACCCTACAGAAGACGCGGCGTATGAGCGGCTGCTCGAGAAGCCTCTGTCCGCCTCTCAGCGTGGCATGATCGATCGAATCGAGCGGGAACACGGCTCGCTCGAGGTGCTGGTGAAGGATCTCGCCGCGGAGTTCGGACGTGTCGCTCAGAATGCCGTTGTTCCGGCCGAGACCCTGCACAGTAAGACGAGCCATTACGTGCAGGCGCTCTACGCCCACCTGCGTGCCGAAGAGAACGGTCTGTTCCCGTTGATGCGTGACCTCTTTGATGCGGCAGATTGGGCGGCAGTCGCCCGGAAGCTGGCTGACAGGAGCGACCCCCTGTTCGGTGCGCACAAGTCGTCCTTCGATCGACTTTACCAGCACGTCCTCGCAACGGAGGCCTCGGCCTGAATCGGCGATGCCGGGCTCACCCCCCAACACGGCAGACAACGCCGACATCGCGCGGCTGCTGGATCGCGTCGCCGAGTTGCTGGAAGCGCAGGATGCGAATCCGTTTCGTGTCCGCAGCTACCGAACCGCCGCGGTGAATCTACGTGAATGGCCCCGGTCGGCGGCAGCCGTCCATCGCGAGGAAGGGCTCGCCGGGTTGCGCAGATTGGAAGGCGTTGGCGAAGGGCTTGCGCGGGCGATTGCCGAGATCATCGAGACTGGGCGCCTGACCCTGCTCGATCGTCTCCAGAGTGAAATCGAACCGGAATCGCTGCTGCAACGTCTACCTGGTGTTGGTCCGAAGCTTGCGCACCGCATCCACGACGAACTCGGCGTCACGTCTCTGGAAGAACTCGAGCAAGCGGCGCACGACGGCCGACTGAATCGGGTCGACGGCGTAGGGGCCAAGAAAGCCAGCACGATCGCTGCCGCACTGGCGGGAATGCTCGGTGGGCGCCGCTATCGGCAAAGTGCGCGATTGCAGGATCGCCCCACTGTGGAGGCCCTGCTGGCCGTCGACGAGGAGTACCGTCGCCGAGCGGCGCGCGGTGAACTCGCCACCATCGCACCGCGGCGCTTCAACCCCAACCACGAACGCTGGCTGCCGATTCTGCACGCCCGTGAGGGCGGCTGGGAATTCACCGCGCTGTTCTCGAACACCAAACGCGCGCACGAACTGGGCAAGACGCGTGACTGGGTCGTGATCTACTACCACCGCGATCACAGGGAAGACCAGTGCACAGTGGTCACGGCGACCGCCGGGCCACTACTGGGGCAGCGGGTTGTGCGAGGACGCGAAAGCGAGTGCCGCGCTCGCAAACTGGCGGCCGATGCGAGACGTCAGTCGGCCAGCGGATAGGCTGCGCAGTTATCGTCACTCCTCCGCCTTTCCACCGAGTCATCGCGCGCCGAAGACCGCACCCTGCTCGCGCACAGTCCGATGGTTGAGCTCAAACTAGCGTGAGCGCTTCCCTGGTCGATTGTCGCGCGCTCGCGGCGTGTCTGACAGGACGCGGCTACAGCGTACGGTAGACTGCGCCTTCGGGTGCCACGCGGCGCCAAGGAGGATCACGCTGTGGTCGCACTCAAACATTCGGGATTGGCGATGCGCGCGTTCATCGCGGCTCTGCTCGGTATCGCCGTGGTTGCTGCGCTCACTCTCTACTTCGTTTGCCCTTGTTCGCGCCTGCCGGGTGGCTACCTGCTGGGGCCGGAAGTCACGCAACCGGTCGAGGATTGGTCGTTCGCCAATCAGGTGCCTCTATGTCAGGTCGAAGTGCGCGCCGTGGTACCGCATTCGGTGAACCTCAACTGCATGGCCAGCGCCGGACGGCTGTACTTGAGCTGCGCCAATTGTGCCGACAAGCACTGGTCGCGTGCCGCGCTCGAGCGGCCTGCCGCGCGCCTGCGCATCGGTGAGGCGGTGTACCCGGTGATGCTGACACGGGTCGAAGATCGGACCGAACTCGACGCTGCGTGGCGCGCTCGCGCCACAAAGCTTGGTGCGACCACGGTGCCTCCGCGTGCCGAAGGCTGGTGGTCGTTTCGGGCGACGACCCGATAGGGTGCGGTTCGGCTGCGGGGTGAGTCGAGTTGCCTCTACTCGCGCACAATCACCGGTTCGGCCAATGCGGCGGACCATCTGGCGCGGGTCTCCGGATCGATCTGCGCAGTCTTTTCAGTGTATGCCAACCGCCAGACATTCCATTTGCCATACAGAATCCTGGCAATCTCGTATTGGTCCGGCAGATCGCCGCAACTGGTGACCTGGTAGTCGTACAGCACGTCACTCGATGACTTCGCAAGCACTTTCCAGACAACCGTCGGACACTGCGACTGCATGGACTTTCGCAATTCATCCATCATCGCCTTCGGCGTTCTTGATAGACCCTTCCTTCGAGTGAAGTTCTGCTGAGTGAACAACTTCGACCAGTCCTCGATGGACTCATCGATTGGCGTGAACTCGGCGATGGAATATTCACCCTTGACCATACTGGAGTGCGCCAATCGCCAGTTCGACCCGCCTGGTCTTTGCAGTGCCGGCGGCAACATCGACGCAAAGATTGCAAGGATCGTTTCGTTGCCATACTCCAGACGCTCTCGTTGTCCTGCAGCCGAGAGCACAATGCTTCCCGACAACAAAAGGCACAACACAACGACTTTGACAATCAACTTTCTCACGGGTCCGCACCGCTGAATCACCTTCGTCATGGTGTCAAAGTCGATGCTCGCGAAGAATAAGTGGAGTTACGGCTATGCAACCTGCACTCGGCACCCATGGCGTCGAAGATGCCCGCATCTGCCAACTACCGGAGCAGGACGTCGCGAACCGTCCGGTTCACTGCTCCGGTCGGACGATTGCCTCGAACAAGGCGGTCGCGTGATCGATGAACACCTCGCGCTCCCGGCCGGTCAGCGGCTGGTCGCGAACGAGCCGCTCCACCAGAAAGCCGATGAACGTCGCGGCGAGCACGCGGGCACGCGCGGCAGCATCGTCACCGCCGAGCCAGTCGCGAATGGGCGCGAGGAACCGCTCCTGAATGGCGACGTTCAGCAGTGGTGCGGTGGTGGGTGATGTGGCCGCGCGCAGCAGGAACTGAAAGCTGTGAGCGCGTTCTTCGTCGACGTGCGCGCCACCGGCCATCATCGTGGCAATTTCGCGCGGGAACGTGTGACGGTCCCACGCCAGGAGCCGGTTGGGTCGCAGCGACGCCTTGAGCGCCTCCGTGAACAACGCTTCCTTGCCGCCGAAGTAGCGTTTGATCAGGGCAACATCTGCGCCGGCTTCCGCCGCGATGTCGCGTAGCGCCGTGCGATCGTAGCCGAGAACGGCGAACTGACTCTTTGCCGCTTCGAGAATGGCGGCGCGTGTGGCGTCTGCATCACGCTTGCGCGGTTCGATGCGCGCCTTGATCGCGGATCTCGCCGTACCCATCAGCCCGCGAGCCGTGCGGGGATGCCGACGTGACGGTCGAGGTCGGCAAGCGTGCGTTGCCAGGCCACGTCCATGGCGGACGTCCATTGCGGACCGCAGGATTCGCGCACCACTTCGGCCACGATGCCGAAGAAGGTAGCGAATACGGTGCGCGGCACGTCGAAGCCTTCATGATTCATCGCTTCGGCCTCGACGAGGTAGTTGGCATAGCGCCGCTCGCCGACGAAATCGAGAATCGCCTCGAACACCTTCATCAGCATTTCGCCCCTGATGGCACCGTCGCTGTCGCGCCAGAACAGGTCGCGCAGTTGCGGTTCGCGTTCAAAGAGCAGGTCGTATACGCGCGGCGTGAGGTCGCCGCCGTGCTCGGCGGCGATCTCGAGGCTCGCTGCAACGGCGTCCGCGTGGATGCGT
>JBFKCZ010000228.1:0-5274 GCA_041620035.1 Pseudomonadales bacterium | reverse complement strand
CCCGCCGGAATCGACGCCGTGGCGGCTGCCGACGTCGTGGTCGCCGTCGGCACCGAGATCGGCGAGCCGATTCACTATGGCATCGGACGTCACTGGTCCAAGGGCAACACCGCGCGCAAATGGATCTACATTGAGCGTGATCCCCAGGCGATCGGCGTCAACCGACCGATCGAAGTGCCACTGGTTGGCGATCTTCGAGACATTGCGCCGCAGCTCGTCGCGGCTCTGAAGCCCAAGGGCCGCAATGCGTCACCGTCGCTGGCGAGTTCGATCGGCGCGCATGCGGCATTTCGCGCACAACTGCTCGAATCGGTGCCGACTCGCTCGACCCCCGTGCACCCTGCCCGCTTCGTCGTCGAAGCGACTCGCGTACTGCCGAAGGACGCGGTCATCGTGCGCGACGGTGGCGCCGTCAACATCTTCACGTGGGCGTACGCCCAGCTGCCGCCGCGTGACGTGCTGTGGTCGCAGAACTTCGGCCATCTCGGCACGGGATTGCCACACGCGATTGGTGCACAACTCGCGGTCGGCGATCGTCGGCGCGTTGTGTTGATGACCGGAGACTCCTCCTTCCTGTTCCACATCTCCGAGTTGGAAACCGCCGTGCGAAAGAAACTGCCGGTCGTCTGCGTGGTGGGCTGCGATTACGCCTGGGGACTCGAGGTCGCGGTGTACAAAGGGACATTCGGCCCACAATCACCGGAGACCGAGGCGCATTGGGGCAAACAGGTCAGACTGGACAGAATCGCCGAAGGTTTCGGCGCCCACGGTGAGTTCGTCGAGCGCGCAGAAGACATCGCCGGGGCGGTGGAGCGTGCACTCGCCAGCGGCAAGCCGGCGGTTGTTCAGGTGCCCATCGATGACGTCGCAAACGCAACCGAAGTACCCGGATTCGCCGAGTTCGCCTCGTGGTACGGCGATGCCGGCTACTGACGAGCCGATTTTGCGCTTCGACCGACGCCTGCCACGGGCAGCCTGTAAACGCGCGTTGCCGTGCCGCTGAATATCGCAGCCTTTTCCGATTCGCTGAGCCCCGCACGCGCGGCAATGCGCTTGAAGGTATTCCACAGCGTGCGATAGGAGACGCACTCCTTGTCTACCGGGAAGTTGCTCTCGAACATGCAGCGCTCAGGCCCGAATGCTTCGATCGCATAGAGGTAATAGGGGTAGAGCAACTCGGTGAGTTCCTCCGATCCGATCGGACGCGCCCGCCGATTCATGTGAAACGCAGGCTCCCAGGCACCCACGCGCATCTGCGCACCGCCCACCTTCATCACGGCATTCGGACACGCCGCAATTGCGTCGATGTGCTTCTTCCATGCCGCGACGGCGTCGCGACTCGCGTCGGGATCGATGCGGCCGCCGAGATGGTTGACGATGACCGTCACGTCCGGCTGCTTCGCGGCCAGCTTGGCCAGCACCGGCAGCCGTGAGTGATCCGGCGAGTAGTTGTCGAACGACAGATTGTGCTTCGCCAGCAGCGCATAGCCTTCGAGGAACTGCGCATTGAGGTCGCTCGGAAAGCCCGTGCGTATCCCACGGAAGTTCGGCGATGCCGAGAGGTGCGCCTTCAACACCGGCTCGGCCGCTTTACCCGGGCGCAGATCCGCCGCGCCGAAGATGCCGGTGCAAAGCCGCGTTTCGCCGTAGATGCCCGAGCGGCTCATGGCGGCTATGCCGTGCACGAACTCCGTTTCGCCAACGCAGCGCATCTCTTCCGGACCATCTGCGCGATAGAACGCCGCACACTGCGCGAAGACCGTTTGCACGACGTTGTGACCGGAGCTGCGGATGTCGTTCGTGATCTCCTCGCAGAGGTAGACCTTCTGCTGGAAACTCAGAAACGGCTCCGTTCTGTCGCCGCGGATGTCCCACAAGTGGTGATGGGGGTCGACGATCGGCAGTTCCGGTTCGAGCACCGGTTCCGGCGTCTCCTGGGCCAGCCATTTCGTGATCGCATCGTTTTCGGCGTAGGCCATTTCCGTTACTCCCTTCTTTCGTAAATTTGTCAGACCGAGCGCCCGCTCATCTCCGGCCTATGATGTAGTAGGCTCGTGTTCCGTGCGACCCGGGGCCAGACAATGACCTACGCCGGCGACCGCGTCATCTACGATGCCGACAGCCATCTCATGGAACTGCCGAGCTTTCTGCTCGACCACGCCGACGCGAAGACCAAGGCCACGATTCCCGATCTCGCAGTCGTTCTCAAGGGCCAGTTCGAACCCGGCCAGTATTCGAGCCAGCGCGGTCACGACGCCGATACACGCGAGGAACTGCTGGCGCTCGGCGATGGCCTTACGCGCGGGCCGAAGTGGCACGCAGCGCTCGGCGCGTTCAACGGTGCGGAGCGCGGCACAGCGCTCGATCTACTGGGGTTTCGGCGGCAGGTGGTGTTCTCCTCGTTCTGCGGCCGTCTCATCTTCGCAGCCCGGGATCTCGACACCGCGTATGGGACCGCCGCGGCGCACAATCGCGCGATGGCCGCCTTTTGCGACGCCGATGAACGTCTCATGGGTATCGCCATGGTGCCGCTCGACGACGTCGAGCGCGCACTCGAAGAAATCCGTCGCGCACGCACGCTCGGCTTGAAAGCAGTTTGGATATCCGCCGATGCGCCAGGTGGGCGATCGCCGGGGCATCCCGCGCACGATGCCATCTGGTCGACACTCGCGGAAGCCGGTATGCCGTTCATTCTGCACGTCGGCAGCGCCGAGCTTGCGATTGCCGATCCCTGGATGAACGACGGTCAAGCCGATCGCAAGAGTGCACGCGGCGGCGCGGAAGTGATCGGCAGCAAAGATCTCACCGTCATTCACTTCCCGATGCAGCGGTTCATCTCGGTGATGATTCTGGACGGCGTGCTCGAGCGCTTTCCGCACCTGCGCGGCGGCGTGATCGAAGTCGGTGCCGGCTGGGTGCCCGACATGATTCGTCGCCTCGATCACGCAGTGGACATCTGGTCGAAGTCGGAGCCGCACCTCGCGAAGTTCACGCGCAAGCCGTCGCAGCAGATCGCCGATCAGCTGCGCTTTACACCATATCCCTTCGAGGACGTCGCACAACTCGTGTCGGAATCGAGCGCCGGCCTCTACATGTTTTCGAGCGACTACCCCCACGCCGAGGGCGGTCGCGATCCGCTCGGACGCTTCACGCGCGCCACGGAATCACTGAGTATCGAAGCGCAGAGCAAGTTCTTCGCGGAGAACTTCAGATCCCTTTACGGCGTATAGGACCCAACCATAGAGAGACCGCCAATGGCAGCGACGATTCC
This sequence comes from Pseudomonadales bacterium, assembly GCA_041620035.1. Lineage (GTDB taxonomy): Bacteria > Pseudomonadota > Gammaproteobacteria > Pseudomonadales > Azotimanducaceae > SZUA-521. The sequence continues at coordinate 2,003 of JBFKCZ010000228.1, read as the reverse complement.
ACGACTGAACGCCGACGATGGTCGCGCAGAGATCGCACGCGCCCTCGATGAGGCCGGCTGTGTGGTCGTGACGAACGTCCTGGATCCGAGCGAGCGCAGCGCCGTGCGTGAAGAACTCGCGCCCTACATGGCCAGAGTCAAAGTCGTCAGCGACGATCCAAAGGCCTTTTATCCGGGGCTTACGCGCCGGACCAGCGCCTTAGTCGCGCGCTCGGCGACGGTCGGCCGGATGGTCATGGACGAGCACACGATCGCGCTCTGCGATCGGTTTCTGACGCCCAACGGCGAGTTTGGCTATCAGCTTCACGTGACCGCGGCGCTGGAAGTGGGGCCTGGTGCCCGTGCGCAGAAGCTGCACCGGGAGCACGATTCGTTCACCTTCTTCCCCCACCCGCGACCCAACTTGATCGTTGCCAGCATGTGGGCGATCACCGACTTTCGTGCAGACAACGGCGGCACCCTCATCGTGCCCGGCAGTCACACCTGGCCGGCAGAACGACGCCCCGCCCCACCGGAAATCGTCGCCGCGGAAATGCCCGCCGGCGCCGTGCTCTACTGGTTGGGCGGCACGCTGCACGGTGCAGGCGCCAACACATCCGAGGATTGGCGCTACGGTGTGGTTCTCACCTACTCACTCGGGTGGTTGCGTCAGGAAGAAAACCAATACCTGGACGTTCCGCCCGAAGTGGCGCGCAAGCTATCGCCGGCTCTGCGCGACATGATCGGCTACAAGATGTACCAGGCGCTGGGCTATTCGCTCAATCGCGACGTCGGCGTGCTGCCCGATTGAGAGGGAGCCGCACGCCGGCTCATGCGACCTTCTTGACGACCCGCTCCCCGAACTCGCTGAGACGGTCGAGTCCGCCCGGCCCGGCGAAGAAGAACGCCGGCACCATGGCACGGTCCACACCGAGTTCAGCCATCTGCTGCGCGCCAGCGATGGGATCACTCATCTGCTGGCCGAACATGGCGTTGATCTCGATGCTCGACGGATCGCGCCCCGCGCGTTCGGCCGCCTTGCGCACCTTGCCAATGAGCGCAGCGAGCCGCGTCGGATCACCCTCACCGGGAAAGTAACCGTCTGCCAGACGCGCCACGCGCGCAATCGCAGCGTCGGTGTCGCCGCCGACAATGATCGGAATCGAGCCATTCACCGGGCGCGGGCTGCAGGTGACCGGCGGGAAGTCGACAAACTCACCATGAAACTCAGCGTGCGGGCCGGCCCAGAGTGCGCGCATCGCCGCTATGTATTCGTCGTTACGCGCCCCGCGCCGTTCCCACGGCACACCGAGCGCGTCGAACTCCTCCTTGAGCCAACCGACACCGAGCCCGAGTTCCACGCGCCCGCCCGACAACGTATCGAGCGTTGCGAGTTCCTTCGCCAGCACCAGCGGGTTGCGCTGGGGCACGATGAGGATGCACGTACCGAGTCGCAGCTTGGGTACGGCGGCAGCGGCGAAGGCGAGCCAGATGAGCGGATCGGGAATCGGCGTTTCCGGCTCCGCGGGTATCTTGCCGTCGGCGGTGTAGGGGTACTTCGACTCGATGGTGCTCGGCAGAATCACGTGCTCGCCGCCCCACAGCGATTCGAACCCCGCCGCCTCGGCACGCTTGCACACTTCGAGCGCAGTCGCGCCATCGATGCCCACACTGCTGGCGAACGCCAAACCGAATCTCATGCGCACTCCTCCGCTGTTTTACCGCTCTTCAATCGGCGACCGACGCCGGAATCCAACTGCCGTGGAACCCATGCGGGATGCGCGGCAGTTCTATCGACGCCACCGGCGTGCGATCCATCGTCTTCGCATCCATTACCACAAAGCGGCTCGAGTCGCTCGCTGCGTCGTACACGAACGTCATGAGGTAGCCGTCGTCTTCGCTCTTGCCGACTTCGGCGGGTACAAACACCGCTTCGCCAGCCACACGGCCACGTCCCAAGTCGATCTGCGTACGCGTGCCCTTCTCGCGGTCGTATTTCAGAATCGCACCCGAGGCACTCATGG
>JBFKCZ010000227.1:0-5280 GCA_041620035.1 Pseudomonadales bacterium | reverse complement strand
GCGGGCCGGACTCGAAGCCCATGAGGAGGACTTCGGGCATACGTTCGCGAAGTGGGGCATGGGCAGCGGTCCGTATCTGGTGCTGCCATTGATGGGGCCGTCGACCATTCGCGACGGCGGCGGCAGGATTGTCGATGCGACCATGTTTCCGCCGCGGTTCGTCGAGGAAGAGCGCGTGCGCTACGCGCTCACTGGACTGTACTTCCTGGACACACGCGCTTCCCTGCTCGATGTCGAAAACCTGTTGTCGGGTGATCGCTACGCCTTTCTTCGCGACGCGTATCTGCAGCGTCGCGAGTACCTGATTATGGATGGTGAGGTCGAAGATTCCTTCCTCGACGAAGACTTCGAAGATTGAATGACAATCGCGACATTCCGCGCCTTGTGAACGATTCGTCGAAGGAGTAGGGTGCGCGTCCCATGTCAGGGCGATTACCTCGTGCCGTCTCTCGTTTGCGCACGCCTCATGCGGTGTTTGCCGAGTCTCTGAGACAGACTTACAGGCGGACGCAACCGTCGCGCTCTGCTTGGAGCGTGCGATGACCCTGCTGGTGATCGACAGTGACGAGGCCGCCTCCGAGGCGCTCGCCGAACGCCTCGCCAGTCTCGGATTCACCGTCGCCCGCGTGCTCGATGCCTCTGCGGCGGTCGAACGATCGCACCGCGAATCGCCCGAACTTCTGCTCCTCACGGTACGGCCCGATTTCGACTCGACGCTCGGCGTGCTCGACTCCGTCGGGAATCTGTTGCCGGGAATTCCGACCGCGATCGTGAGTGCCGCCGACCTCTCCAAGCGAGAGACGGTCGCAGCCATGCGCCATGGCGCGGTCGACGTTTTCGAGCCAGGCGACAACGCCGAGCTTGCGGCGTTGATCGAGAACGCAATCAGCCACGGCCAGGAGCGAAGACAATCGTCGCCGGCGGCCGATCAGCAGGCTATGGGCATCGAAGTGAAGCTGCGCGAGTTGCAGCGCGACCAGCGAGCGGGTCGGTACATTCAGATGGGCATGCTACCGCCCAGCCCGATGGCGGTGGACGACTATCGGCTACGCCACAAGATCTTTCCGTCGTTGATGCTCAGCGGCGACTTCGTCGACTATTTTCGGATCAGTGACCGGCAGTTCGTGTTCTATATGGCGGACGTGTCCGGCCATGGTGCCTCTTCGGCCTTCGTCACGGTGCTCCTCAAGAACTTCTCCCGGCGACTGCGACGAGAGTTCCGCCCGCAAATGCTGCGATCTCCCGGGGAAATCCTGGTCTGGCTGAACCGCGAATTACTCGACAATGAAATCGACAAACACGTTGCGATATTCGTGGGTGTCATCGACCCCAAGTCGGGTGAGTTGGCCTATGCTAACGGGGGTCACTTCCCGTCGGCGTACCTGGCCGACGAGGCGGGGACACGGGTACTCGAACTCGCCGGCAAGCCGGTCGGCCTGTTCCGCGACGTGACCTGGGAGTCCCGTCGGGAGTCGTTGGGGCAGCGTTTCGTATTGGTGCTGGTGTCGGATGGTGTGCTGGAGGTCATGGGTACTGCGAGTCTCGCGGCCAAAGAGGCGATGCTGACGGAGGCGGTTGCAACGTGTTACGCGACCGGAACGACGATCTGGGAGACGCTGAAACTCGAATCGAGTCACCCGGGTCCGGACGACATGGCGTGTCTGATGGTCACGCGAGGTGTGGCGTGAACACGAAGCCTGTGCCGGGTCGCATCCTCGTTGCGCAGCACGACGGCGTCTATCTCATGAAGTTCGTCGGCGACGTGAGAGTCACGCTCTGCACTGCTGTGGATCATTTTCTCGAGGCCATGCTCGACGATCCACACTTCAGATCCGTGGTCATCGACCTCACCCGCACCGACGGCATCGACAGCACGTCGCTCGGTGTCCTCGCCAAGCTTTCGATTCGAACCAAGGAGCGGTTCGGCCTCGTGCCGACGTTGGTGTCGACCAAACCGGACATCACGCGTGTGTTGCGCAGCATGGGCTTCGAAGATGTCTTCCACATCGTCGAGCAGCCGCTGTCGAGCACCGAACAGTTCGGGGAGTTGGCCGCGTGCGATTGCAGTGAAGAGGACCTGCGGCAGCGGGTGCTCGAAGCACATCGCGTACTCATGTCGTTGAGCGACGCGAATCGCGAGCGATTCCAGGATCTGGTCGAAACGCTGGAAGCTGCCGCGCGCTAGCTACTGGCTGGCCGTGCGCTTCGCGGCGAGCTTGGCCGCGATGAAGTCGTCATGCGAGAGATAGAGCAGGTCGGCGATGCGACGGATCGTGTGCTCTTCGTGACGGTCGACGTGCGCGTCGGCTAAGGCGAGTCGCCAGCAGCACACCAGCAGTTCCTTCTTTTCTTCGTAGCTCAATGCATCGTTGGCGGCGCGGGTGAACGGGTACATCGAGATGCTGTTCTTGTGACTGCGCTGCGCGGCGGCAACGATGCCGGCTGCCGCTTCGTCGCTGAGTCCGAACAGGTCCACCAGAGCCCGGCGCGTGCCCTCGACTTCTTCGGCGACGATTTCATGATCCGCCCAGGCAATTTCGAGCAGCAGCATGGCCGCAGCAGTGGGTCCGACATGGTCATCGCCGATATCGGCATCGAGTCGGCCAGTCAGGGCCGCCTTCAAGCGGTCAAACACAGGGGTGCTCCCACGTCGACTTTCCGGCAGGCGGCCACCAGCACTTCCGGACCGGGATCGCCCTTGTGACTGTGTTCCGCGAGGTGACGTCGAAAGGCGCGTGCGCCCCGACAGCCGTTGAACAGGCCGTGCAGGTGACGGGTGACGTCGTGTAACCGGCCGCCTCCGGTCAGGTGCGCTTCGATGTAGGGTATGAGCCGGTCGACGATGTCGATCCGAGACGGTGGCAGGGGCGTGCCGAACAGGTCGGCGTCGAGTTCGGCCAGCAGCCAGGGATTGTGGTAAGCGGCGCGGCCGATCATGACGCCGTCGAGTGCGCGCGCATGCGCAGCCGCCGTACTGGCGTCGTCGAGGCCGCCATTCAGCACGATGTTCAGATGCGGAAACGCGGCCTTGAGCGCATACACGCGCGGGTAGTTCAGGGGTGGAATCGAGCGATTCTGCGCCGGCGACAGCCCCGACAGGCGTGCGATCCGCGCGTGCACGAAGAAGGTCGCAACACCTGTATCGGCGCAGGCCGACACCAGATCCGCGAGAAAGTCGAAGTCGTCGCGGTCGTCGATGCCCAGCCGGCACTTGACGGTCACGGGAATGGATACGGACTCCCGCATTGCCTGCAGGCAATCTGCGACCAACGCCGGCTCCGCCATGAGACAGGCGCCGATGCGTGCTGCCTGCACACGATCGGACGGGCAACCGAGGTTCAGATTGATTTCGTCGAATCCCGCGCGGGCACCGAGTTGGGCCGCGGCCGCCAGGGCCGCGGGTTCGCAGCCGCCGAGCTGCAGTGCCACTGGGTGCTGGTCGTCGGAAAAGGCGAGGAGGCGTTGCGCGGGCCCGTACAGGAGCGCGCCGGTAGTCACCATTTCCGTGTACAGGAATGCGTTGGGTGCCAACAGCCGGTGGATGGTGCGGCAGTGGCGATCGGTCCACTCCATCATTGGAGCGACGCAGAGTTGGTGCGAATGCGTGGCAGTCATCGTCGCCATGATACCGGCAACGTGTGCGCTCAGTGCCCCGCCACGGCTCGTCGCCGAGGATCGAACCAGTTCCCGAGATGGGCGGTCGCCAGCAACAGAACACCAACGAGGGTCATCCGCTCTTCCATGACGGGACTGTGCGGAACGATCACCGCGGCGGTCATCAGCCCAAGGCCGACGAGTCCGGTGATCAACCATGCGAATGAGCCGAGGATGCGCGACCCGCGGCCCAGGGCCAGGATGCTGACCGGGAGCGCGATGCCGAGCAACGTCCAGTGGATGAGATGGTTCGTCTCCTCGTCGAGGAGCGTGCCTGCGGCAGGCAACAGGGTCGCGAGCAGCGGCAACGCGAGGCAATGCACCAGGCAGATCCCGGACAGGGTGATACCGGCGGAGTCGAGGTTTGCGTGACGCATGTCAGGTGTGAGCGCGACGTTGGCTGGGCGCATCTGATTCGAAAGCGGGGCGATGTTATAACATTGCGTGCCAGGCGCCAACGCGGCGAGGTCGGTCTGCGGGCCCGCCGATCAGTGCGGTGGCGGGCGTTGCGCCTCGTCGTACATCTTGATCAGAAAGCCGCGAATGGCCTCTTCCGCTTCCCGCCTCGGCATGAGTTTCTGCGCTTCCATGAGCCTGGCCATGTCTCTCAGGGTCCGCTTACCGTCGATCATCGACATGATGAACGCATAGATGCGGGTGGTCATGGCCTGCAACTGGAAAGACTCGAGCACGGGCACCGGCCGTGTTCCCTGGATCAGCCAATCGGGCAGCGCAAGGTGGCGCGCAGGCGCGTCGACCTCACTGACTTTCGTTGCGCCAATGACCACGACGCGCTCGCGGCGGCCATGGCGCGACGCGGGTGAACACATGTAGGGGATCACCTGTTCGTGGTCCCGCACTGCATCGAAGCCGGCCGCGGCGATCGAATCCAGTACCTCCTCCTTGGCATATCGGCGCACGGGGTCGGGATGATCGAAGGCGAGAGAGCCGAAGATCACCCATCGCCCGCCAGGCGCGAGCAAGCGGTTGATGCGAGCCGCAAGCACGGCGAGATCTTCGTCGATCACGTCCACCAGCCAGGGGGTCACCACCGCGGCGAACGAACCCGCGGCGAAAGGCGGCCGCAGTGCATCCGCGAGTACGCACTGCATGCGCGGTGATGGGCGCGGTGCGGACAGCGATCGCCGCACGGCGCTGTGCTCACCGTCGATGGGTGCCAGGGGGAATTCCACCTGTTCCACCGACTCCCCCGCGGCCAGGCGATGGGCCACGAGCATCATGAGGGGATTGAGATCCAGAGCCACGACATCGGCATTGAAGCTGCCCACTGACAGGTCGTAGGCGAGTCGGGCGCCACCGGCACCCAATACCAGCAGCGGCCCCGACGGTATGCCACTCAGGGCAGATTCCACCATCTCGCACGACATACGATTTTCATCGTCACCCCAGCACCAGTCGCGATGCAGGTTGGCGTGGTAGCTCGTGACGCCCTGACCGGGCGGCAAGCGGGTCTTGAGTGCGAGGTGTGCCGCGAGCGGCGTGCCCAGATCGTTGGGGCGCAGCGCCTTCGTCAGTTCCGAAACGATGGCCTGCTGCTGCTCGTAGCCGTCGGCCAGATGCTCGAGGCGCGCGCGCGTTGCGCGCGAGTGGCGGTCGGACGCGAGG
>JBFKCZ010000226.1:0-5286 GCA_041620035.1 Pseudomonadales bacterium | reverse complement strand
CTGAGCGATCGGGTCCATCGTGGGAGCGCCCCCAGCAGGGTATCGCAGAAGTCATCGGAGGTAGTGTGGGAGCGACCACCGGTCGCGATAAGTCGTTGAATGGCAGGACAGCAATCGCGAGCGCTGCTCGCTCCCACAGCACTCTTTCCACTCTTACGATACCCGCCTCCGGGGGGGTCGTTAGCGTCGGCAAGAGTTGTAGGCGCGAGCAGCGCTCGTCTACTGCATCCAGTCCGCACCCTGGGACTGTGTCGCGAAAGTCAGCCGGGGAAAGCGTGCGCGCGCCTCGCGAAAGGCGAGCTCGAGCGCATGCGCTGCGTTGTTCTGTTCGCTGACGTGCCCGATCACCAGGGCGCAGTCCGCCGGCAGATCGACGTTACGCAGGAACTGCGCGGTCTGTTCGTTCGAGAGATGACCGAGCGCCGAGGCAATGCGGCGCTTCAACGGCTCGGGATAGGAACCCGACCAGAGCATGTCCAGATCGTGATTGGCTTCGACGAGTAACGCGCTGCAGCCGGCGAACCGCGCCAGCACGACGTCGGTGACATGGCCAAGATCGGTGAGCACGCCGATGCGTCCTTCGCTCCCGGCGAGTACGAACTGCACGGGCTCGCGCGCATCGTGGGGTACCGGCACCGGATCCACCTCGATCGCGCCAATGGCGAACGGCTGGTGGGCATTGAAGGGGCGTACATCGACGCCGCTCCAGTCACTGTGTCCGCGCAGCGTGCCGTGAGTCAGATGAACCGGTGTGCCGTGGCGCCGCGCAAATCGCGCAACACCCTGAATGTGGTCGCTGTGTTCGTGAGTGACGAGGATTGCATCGAGTGTCGCCGGCGCTACCCCGAGCCGTTGCAGTCTTGCCTCGGTTTCCTTCAGGGTGAAGCCGCAGTCGATCAGCACGGACACACCGTCGATGCGCACGAGGGTTCCGTTGCCCCTGCTGCCACTGCCCAGGGACGCGAGACCGCGGCCGCTCGCCGCGACGGAGCCGGCGAAGGTGAGGCCCAGTTGCCCGGCGCCCGTCAGGTCGCGTACTCGCGAATCAGCAACAGCAGCTGTTCTGCCGTATCCGCGGGCAAGGGCGCACCCTTTGCATCGAACACGCGCACCTGATAGCTGCCATCGACATCGACCATGCGAATCTCGACGGGCCGCTTCTTTTCGTCGCGGGTGAGCCAGCGCGTGAGGAACCAGCCGTCGCCTTCCTGATTGAGAATCTTCTTCGTCACTTCCGCGTAGACGACCCCGGCACTGCGGTCGACGTCGGTGACCGGCACGGCGGCCTCTGTCAGGGCCTGATTGATCATCGCCCAGGCGCGATTGAACTCGAGCGCGAGGCGCAGCGCTGGCTGATTCTCGTCGGTGCGAATCAGTTCGGCCTTGACCTGTGTGGAGATGTTGCGCGCGATGAACGACACCGACTCGTCGCCGACGTTGGAAGCGAGGTACGAACCGAGTTCCGCCACCAGTTCGTTTTCCGCCTCATCGACGTTCGATGCCGCCGGAAACTCGTCATCGCTCGTCTGCGCCATGCTGTCGTTCTCGTTGCGCAGATGCACTTCGGCCGTTCGTTCGCGAATGCCCGGCTCGATCAGAATCTTGATGCGATCGCGACCGCTGCGCACCTTGGCGGCTTCGCGGCCCGATCGAAGGGCGAGCCGAACGGTATCGCGCGCGCTGCCGTCGTCCGGGCCGAGCCACTCGGTATTCAACCGGCCGGCCTCGGGATCTTCCGCTGCGATCGTGACACCGTTGTCGGCAAAGAACTGCTTCACCTTCGGCCAGACCACCTCGGGCGCCTGCGGTATGAGCAACCAGCGCCGCTCGCCGAGTTTCTGGATCTTCACCCCCTGCGTTTCGTCCCGGGCGAAGATCGCCTCAGGACGCGGCGCATCGTCGGCATACATCACGCGGCGGCCCAGCGGCGGCAGTTCCGGAATCACCATCAGATCCTGAATGGCGACCGTGGAGAGATCCTCGGGTATTTCCAGGGGCGGCGACTGCGCAGCGTCCACGTAGTCATCGGAGCGGTTGACGAACAGCCCCTTGTCGTCGTTCAGCCAACGACAGCCCGCCGCGGTCACGACGATTGCGCCAGCGATGGCGACGCCTAAGATTCTGCGCATCACAATAAGTCAGCCTCTTTCAAACAGCGCCGCAACTCCGGGCGCAACGCCTCGGTCATCTGCAGCAACGGCAAACGGATTCCGACATCGATCATGCCCATCTCGTACAAGGCCCACTTGACCGGCTGCGGGCTCGTTTCGATGAACAACACCTTGTGCAGCGGCTGCAACGCGGCATCGAGCTTCTCCGCGCGCGCCGTGTCGTCGGCGAGAAATGCGCCGATGAACTCGTGCATCTGGCGCGGCGCGATGTTCGCCGTCACCGAGATCGCACCACGTGCGCCGAGCTTCAACATGCTGAGCGTCTGCGCGTCTTCCCCCGACAGCAGCACGAAATCGTCGTCCACCAGGGCGCGGATCTGTGCGATTCGCTGCGGATCTCCGCATGCCTCCTTGATGCCGACGATGTTTTCCACCTTGGCGAGCCGCGCGACGGTCTCGGCCTTCATGTCGCACGCCGTTCGCGGGGGCACGTTGTAGAGCACTTGCGGGATATCCACCGCCTCTGCGATCGCGCAGTAATGGCGGTACAGCCCTTCCTGCGTGGGTTTGTTGTAGTAGGGCGTGACCAGCAGACAGGCATCCGCGCCGGCCGACCGTGCACCCTGGGTCAATTCGATGGCTTCGCTCGTGGAATTGGCACCGGTGCCTGCGATCACCGGCACACGGCCCTCGACACGCGCGACGGTTCGCTCCACGACGCGCAGATGCTCTTCCACGTCCACCGTCGCCGACTCGCCGGTGGTGCCCATCGGTACGATCCCGTCGGTGCCGGATTCGAGGTGCCAGTCGATCAATCGGTCGAGCGCGCCCCAATCGATCTCGCCCCTGGCGCCCATGGGCGTTACCAGAGCGACGATACTGCCAGACAGCATGTGTGAGTCCGGAAAAAAAGTGGGCACATGTTAGAACCTATCTCGCAAATGTTCACCCGGCGGGGTCAGCCCGATTTCTTCCGCAGCAGATAGGAATAGCAACCCTCCGATTCGAGCGACTCCAGCAGTTCGTTTCCGCTCTGCCGCGAAAACACCTCGAAATCGCGCACCGATCCTGGGTCGGTGGCGAGCACCCGCAACAGCGCGCCCGGCGGCATCTCGTTCAGCGCCTTCTTCGCCTTGAGCAGCGGCATCGGGCATTTCAGCCCTTTGACATCGAGGGTGACGGTCTCGTTCGCCGGCATGGGATTCGGTGGCGCTTGACGTGGATCTGGCAGAGTATCGCATGTGAACCGCCGCACGACGGAACCTAACCGCGCTCGCGCGGCCGAAGTGAACTCGAACCGCAATCGACCCGGAATCCAAGCGCCGCAAATGACCCGCCGAATCCTCCTGCTATTCGCCCTCGCTATCGGCACGCTGCTGGCCCGGGTCACCGTCGCCACGCTGCCCACCGAGCTGCCCGAACTCGGCGATGCCTCCTCGGCGGTGGTCTCGATGGAAACGGAGCAGCGCATCGGCAAGCAGCTCCTGCGGCAGGTTCGTGCGCAGGTGCCGACGATGCGGGATCCCCTGCTCAAGTACTACACGGAGCTCAACCTGTATCGCCTCGCCGAGCACTCGGATCTGAAGAACATTCAGCTGTTTCCCGTGCTGATCGACGCCCAGGAGATCAACGCGTTCGCCGCACCCGGCGGCGTGGTCGGCGTCAACCTGGGGCTCTACCTGGCCGCCGAGGACGTGCACGAATACTCGGCCGTGATCTCCCACGAACTGGCGCACCTGTCGCAACGCCACTTCGCGCGGCAGATCGAAATGCAACAGCGCAACACACTGCCCTACCTCGCCGCCATGCTCGCCTCCATTGCGATCGCCGCCACGACCGGCGGCGATGCGGGCATTGCGGCATTGAGCACGACTCAGGCCGTGATGCAGGCCAACCAGCTTCGTTTCAGTCGGACTCGCGAACAGGAAGCGGACCGCATCGGCATCAACACCCTGCACGGCGCCGGCATGGATCCCGAAGCCATGGGGCGAATGTTCGAGCGCATGCAGCGCGCCTATCGGTTCAGTCGCCGGCCGCCCGAGTTCCTGCTCACTCACCCGGTGTCCGAATCACGCATCAGCGATGCCCGCAACCAGGTGCGCGGCTATCCCCAGCGGAAGTATCCGGATTCCGAGGACTTCAAGCTGATGCGGGCACGGGCGATGGTGCACTTCGCGCCGACGGCGCCGCACGCGGTGCAGCAGTTCAAGGATCTCGTCGCGCGCACGGATGGCGCGGACTGGGCGTACTACGGCCTGGCGCTGGCGCTGGCACGAGACGGCCAGGCCGCGAACGCGCTCGATACGCTGAAGCCCTTGTACAGCAAACAGCCCAACTCGATTCTCTACATCGCGACCCAGGCGGAAATGCTCAACGCCGCCGAGCGTTATCACGAGACGATCGACCTCGTCTCTCATCAGCTCATCATCAATCCCGACAACAAGCCGCTGTCGATGGTGTACGCCGACGCGCTCACCGGCGCCAAACGCGCGAAGGATGCAGAAAAGGTGCTGGAACGACTGTCGGTGAAGTATCCCGACGACAACGACATCTGGTATGAGCTCGCGGAAACCGCCGGCCTCGCCGGCAACGTGCTCGGCGTCCATCTCGCCCGCGCCGAATACTTCGCGCGGGTCGGCAACTTCCAGAAAGCGATTCAGCACCTCGAGTATGCACGCGGCCTGACGAGCCTCGACGACTTCCGCACGAACGCGATGCTCGATGCGCGCATCGCCGACTTCCGCAAGGAAATCGCGGAGCTGCGCCAGTCCTAGGACACTGTCCCCGGAGACGGAGACTGTCCCCGGAGCTAGGTGTGAAATCTGGGCATCCGATCGAACGCCCAGCTCCGGGGATAGTCTCCGTCTCCGGGGACAGTCTCCGTACCCTAGGGCTTGGGGAAGTCCAGCATGCGCTTCAGCGGCACCATGGCCCGCTTACCGATCTCGGGATCGACCAGCACTTCGTTGGTGCCGTCACGCAGGGAATTGCGCAGCGTCTCGAGTTGATTCATCGCCATCCACGGACAATGCGCACAGCTGCGGCAAGTCGCGCCCTGACCCGCCGTGGGCGCATCGATGAAGCGTTTGCCGGGCGCTTCGCGACGCATCTTGTGGAAGATGCCGCGATCGGTCGCGACGATGAACACCTCGTGCGGCAGCGTCTTTGCCGCATG
>JBFKCZ010000225.1:0-5293 GCA_041620035.1 Pseudomonadales bacterium | reverse complement strand
GTCGACGAAAACGATGTCGAATCACTGGTGGTGGGCCTCGATCTGCGGCTCGCATTCCAGATGTCGGAGAGCACCCGGCTGACCGCACACGCGGGCTACGGCTTCGATGCGCTCACCGACTCAGCCGGCGTGTCCTCGAGCTTCGTGGGCGGCGGGCCGGTGTTCCAGACCTCCGGGCTCGAGCCCGATGGCAAGATCCTGCGCGGCGGCCTGGCGGCCGATGTGGTGGCCACCGACACAATGGAAGTACACGTCCAGTACGAGTACGAAAACCGCGACGATTGGGAGAACAACCTGCTGACGGCAACGTTGCGCTGGAAGATCTGAGTCGACGGTGCGAGCAGCCGGTCACTCCGGCTGCTCGGCACGCTCAGGGGCTTACTTCTTCTTGAGCTGCAGCACGCCGTCGCTCTCGTTCATCGCGACCTTGCGCAGGAACGACATCCCGAGCAGCACCTCCACGGGGTAGCTGCCCGGGATCACGGCGGCGCGAACGTGGTGGGTTTCTATGCCACCCACGTTCACTGAATCCAGGTTGACGAGATAGCTCTGGGCCTGGCCCTGAGCGGTCATGACCTGCGCGCGGTCTTCGGAGGCTTCGTAGTCGATACCCAGTTGTCGCGCATGCACCGAACTCATCGCCACCACCGATGCGCCGGTGTCGACGAGAAAACCGATCGCACGGCCGTTGATGGCACCACCGACCCGGTACTGGCCGAGTTCGTCAGGGGCGATGGAGATGCTCGTGTCGGTGACCTCGGCAAACGAGCCGCCGACCCGGTCGGTGAGCGTCAGGCGATAGGTCTCACCCGCATAGGCGACCACCGCCGTGTCGGCCGTCGCCGAGATGAGGCGCGCACCCTCGGGCGAGGTCTGCCCCACGTGCAGGTAGTGATGCTGGCCCATGACGCTGATCATGGCGCGATCTTTGAATAGACCGACCGCTTCGACGGGCGAGTTGCCCGCGGCCGGTGCCGTCACGCCGAGCGCCACGACCGCCGCCAGCATCCATCTGGCCATGTCCGGATTCCTCATGGCCCCAATGATAGAGCGCCCGATGCGGTTTAAGTCCAGTCGCAGGCCAGGAATGAGAGTTGCAGCACACCGGCAGCCATCAATCCGGCGAGCACATCGTCGAGCATCACACCGAGACCGCCGCCCACCTCCCGGTCGGCCCACGAGACCGGCCACGGTTTGGCGATGTCGAAGAGCCGAAACAGGCCGAACGCGACCGCGATGGCGGGCCAGGTACGCGGACAGGCGAGGAGCGCAATCCACATGCCGAACCACTCGTCGATCACGATCGCGCCATCATCGCCCACACCGGCAGCGCGACACGCATGCCCGACGATCCACACGGCCGCGAGCGTGCCAAGCACGAGCACGATGGCGCATATCCAAACGGGGAGCATCGACAGGCCGTACCACCAGATCGGTATCGCAACCACACTCGCCACCGTGCCGGGCGCCCAGGGCGAAAGCCCGACGCCGAAGCCGGTCGCAGCCAACACCGCCGGGTGGCGACAGTGTCGCGGGAGGATTCCAGTCATGAGAAGTGCCGATAGCCTCGAGTCTTCATGTCGATTTCGACACCACCTTGCCAGACGGTCACGCCCGGCTGCGTCACGATTTCACCGATTCGGGTAACGGCAACGTCGAGGGGCAGACGATCCAGCGCGCGCGTGCGGTCACCCCGCACCGTAAAGAGCAGTTCGTAGTCATCGCCGGCGCTCAGCGCAACTTCACGTTTTGCATCCGTAGCGATCGGGATCGCATCGAGCTCGAGACGCGCACCGACACCACTGGCCCGACACACGTGCCCGAGATCGGCCAGGAGCCCATCGGAAACATCGATCGCGGCACTCGCCACATTCCTCAAAGCCACTCCGAGCGCGAGCCGCGGCTGCGGCATGAAGTAGCGCACCAGGGGGTGTTGCGGCGATGAGGCCGAGAGTTCTTCGACATCGGTCGTCGCCAGCGACGCCAGCTGCGCGAGACCGAGGGCTGCGCCACCGATCACACCGCTCACGAAGATCGCATCGCCCGCGCGTGCGCCCGATCGCAGGAGCGCGCGCCCCTCGGGGACGAATCCCAGCGCCGTGACAGCCACGTTGCGCGGCCCTCGCGCCAGATTACCGCCGGCGACCGCTACCTGCATCGATCGCGCCGCGGCAGCGATGCCCCCCGCAAAATCGAGCAGCCATTCCTCGTCATCGTCCATGAGGGTCACCGCCACGACGACGTGGCTCGGTGTCGCCCCCATTGCTGCAAGATCGGAAACGCTCACGCCCAACGCGCGTCGGCCGACCAGACGTCCCGGTGCATCGGCGGGGAAGTGCACGCCGGCAACGAGCGCATCGACACTGGTGACGATCTGCATGCCGGGCGGCACCACGGTGATCGACGCATCGTCACCGGGCCCTACCACGACGAATTCTCCGCGCGTCGCATCACCCATCGCCGCGACGAGCGCATCGATCAGGCTGAACTCATCCATCGGCTGCGACTTCGCGCGCGCGCTGGGCACGGGCAAGCGCATCGAGCACCGCATTGATGTATTTGTGGCTTTCTTCCGCACCGAACGTACGCGCCAGCGCCACGCATTCGTCGATGACGACGCGCCAGGGCACTTCCGCACGATGCGCGAGTTCGTAGGCGCCCAGCCGCAACAGCGCGCGCTCGACGTGATCGAGTTGCGCGACGGTGCGATCCAGCAGCGGCGCGATCAACTGATCGAGTGCGTCCACCTCGTTCGCAACACCGTGCAGCACCTCATGAAAGAACTCGGCATCGATGCGCCCAAATCCCTGGTCGTCGACGAACTGCCGTTCGACCTCGGCGACGTCCGCACCGGAGAGCTGCCATGGGTACAGCGCCTGCGCGAGCAGCCGGCGCGCGCGCCGGCGCGCCCACGGATCGAAGCGCTTGGATGTCATGGCGGCCCCAGTCGAAGAAGTGTCAGAGTTGAGCGAGCACGCTCATCATTTCGAGTACGGTCATCGCGGCGTCCGCACCCTTGTTGCCCGCTTTGGTTCCAGCGCGCTCGATGGCCTGCTCGATGGTGTCGGTGGTCAACACGCCGAACGCTACCGGCACGCCAGTCTCGAGCGCGACGCTCGCGAGTCCCGCTGCGCATTGACCAGCCACGTAATCGAAATGCGGCGTGGCACCGCGAATGACTGCACCCAGCGCAACGATACCGTCGAACTTGCCTTGCGTGGCGATGCGCTTCGCGGTGATCGGCAATTCGAAACAGCCCGGCACACGTACCAGGGTCAGATCCTTGCGTGCAACGCCATGGCGGAGCAGCACGTCCTCGCAACCGGCGACCAGGCTGTCGACGATGTAGCTGTTGAAGCGACCCGCAACGATGGCGATCTTCTTACCGGCGCCATCGAATCCGCCGGCAATGGTCTTCACGTCTGTCATGTTTCTACCTACCGCGAGGGCCGCTAAGTGTAGCAGGCATCAATGTCTGCGAGCCTTCGATTGCAGGCGCAGCCGCAGGTCCTCGCCGATCGGCTGCACGTCGACGATGTGGCCATCGATCGAGTCGGACAGGCGCTCGAGTGTCATGTCCGCCATCGGCCGCGCCGACGAGCCGAGCAGACGCGGCGCGAGGTAGACGAGCAGTTCGTCCCACACCGCGCGCTGGAGAATGGACCCGGTCAGGCGGGGGCCCGCTTCGACGAGCAATTCATTGACGCCGCGCCGACCCAGTTCGAGCAGAAGCGCATCCAGGTCGACGCGCCCTGCCGCATCGGCAAGGGCGATCACGTCTGCCGGCGGTAGCGCCCCGGTCGGACCCGCGGTGGCGATCAGCACCTTGCCGGGTTCACCGAGCAGCCGCGCCTTGGCCGGTGTCCGACAGCCACTGTCGGCAACCACACGCAAGGGCTGGCGAATCTCGCCATCCACGCGGTAGCGCGGGTCGCGCACCGTGAGCCGTGGGTCGTCAGCCAGCACGGTGCCGGCACCCGTCAACACTGCGCAGCTGCGCGCGCGAAATGCCTGCACGTCGGCACGCGCCGCCGCGCCCGTGATCCATTGGCTTTCGCCGGATGCCATGGCCGTACGCCCATCGAGCGATGCACCGAGCTTGACCCGCACCCAGGGCCGGCCTGTTTCCGTGCGCCGGAAATAGCCGACGTTCATGGCTCGTGCTGCATCGAGATCGATCACGTCGCTGGCGATGCCTGCGGCGCGGATCCGCGCCAGGCCCTTTCCGGCGACGCGCGGATCGGGGTCGTGGTGCGCGGACACCACACGCGCAACGCCCGCGGCGATCAACGCATCCGCGCACGGCGGCGTGCGGCCGTGGTGTGCGCAAGGTTCGAGGCTCTCGTACGCCGTTGCACCGGCCGCCGCCGCGCCGGCGGCTGTGAGTGCGGCGGCTTCGGCATGCGGACCGCCTGTGCGCAAATGAAAACCGCGCCCCACCACCACGCCGTTCTTGACGATGAGACAGCCGACGCGCGGATTCGGAGTTGCGGTGTAGAGACCACCGGCGGCGAGCTGCACCGCGGCATCGAGATAGGCGAGATCCACCGCCGTGATCGCCATATCACGAATCCTTCTTGGCCGGCGCCTTGAATCGACGTATCTCTTCCTGGAATTCGCGGACGTCCTGAAAGTCCCGATAGACGGACGCGAACCGCACGTACGCGACACCGTCCATCTGCCGCAACTCTTTCATCACTTCTTCGCCGACGACTTCCGACGGCAACTCCCGTTCACCGAGCGAGCGCAGCCGATGCATGATGCGGCTGATACCGGCTTCCACTTCTTCGGTGCTGACAGGGCGCTTCTCCAGAGCACGCTGCAGACCCGAACGCAGCTTGTCTTCGTTGAAAGGCTCGCGATTGCCGTCGCGCTTGACGATGCGGGGCATGACGAGCTCCGCGGTCTCGAAGGTGGTGAATCGTTCGCCGCAGGTCTGGCACTCGCGCCGCCGCCGAACCTGATCACCGTCCGCGACGAGGCGCGAGTCGATCACCTTGGTGTCGTCCGCGCCGCAGAAGGGACAGTGCACGCGCGACCCCGTTCAGTTGGTCGCGTACACCGGAAAGCGCCGGCACAGGTCGAGCACTTTCAGGCGAACCGACTCAATCATGTTGTCGTTGCCGAGATCGTCGAGCACGTCGCACATCCAATGCGTGAGCGTCTTGCACTCGGACTCCTTGAAGCCACGCGTGGTTGCCGCTGGCGTGCCGATGCGCAGACCACTCGTCACGAACGGCGAACGCGGATCGTTCGGCACGGCATTCTTGTTCACGGTGATGTTGGCGCGACC
>JBFKCZ010000224.1:0-5298 GCA_041620035.1 Pseudomonadales bacterium | reverse complement strand
CGCACCCACAAACGCTCCGGACCAGAGGTGTTGGCTGATCTTGCAACAAGCGTGTGGCAGCGGCCGCATACCATGACTCGAAAGTTCATCAACCGGAACAGATTCTTGCCGAACCTCATCATCTTCACCGGCAACTCCAATCTGGAATTGGCACGACGCATCTCCCATGAGTTGCGCATCAATCTCGGCCGGGCCAACGTCGGGCGCTTCAGCGACGGCGAGGTGAATGTCGAGATCATCGACAACGTCCGCGGCTCGGACGTCTTCCTGCTTCAATCCACGTGCGCGCCGACCAACGACAATCTCATGGAACTCATGGTGATGTCGGACGCGATACGGCGCGCGTCGGCAAGCCGCATCACGGCGGTGCTGCCGTACTTCGGCTACGCGCGTCAGGATCGCCGCCCGCGTTCGGCTCGAGTTCCCATCAGCGCCAAGATGGTGGCCGACATGCTCGCCGTCGCCGGTGTGGATCGTGTACTCACCGTCGACCTCCACGCGGATCAGATTCAGGGTTTTTTCAACGTACCGGTCGACAACGTCTATGCGACGCCGGTGCTCATCGATCACGCCCTGGCGCAGAACTACCATCGCCCCATCGTCGTGTCTCCGGATGTCGGTGGTGTCGTGCGCGCTCGTGCCGTTGCCAAACTCATTCACGACACCGACCTGGCCATCATCGACAAACGGCGTCCTCTGGCCAACGAGAGCCAGGTGATGAATGTGATCGGCGACGTCGATGGCCGGTCGTGCATCATCGTCGATGACATCGTCGACACGGCGGGCACGCTCTGTCAGGCCGCGGAAGCGCTGAAGAACCGTGGCGCAGAGCACGTCGTGGCCTACATCACGCATGCGGTGCTGTCGGGGAAGGCCATCGAACGCATCGGCGGGTCGTCGCTCGATCGGCTGTACGTCACCGATACGATTCCATTGTCGGCTGAGGCGCGTGAGTGCGGCCGCGTAGAACAACTGAGCCTCGACCGGTTGCTGGCGGAAGCCATCCGGCGGGTGAGTAATGAAGAGTCGATCAGCGCGATGTTTCGCTGAGAGCCGTCAAAAAGGGTGCGGGTCGGAACAGGTCGCGGTCCGGCGCGCGTTGTTGTGTGACTAGCAGGAGAACGACATGTCACAGAAGTTCGAGTTGGTTGCGGAGATCCGCACGGACATAGGGAAAGGTGCGAGCCGCCGCCTACGTCGTGCCGGAGAAAAAGTACCTGGAATCGTCTACGGAGGCGGCGAAGCGCCCGTCTCGATTGCGCTCAACGCGCGCGTGCTGGCGAAGGCCACGGAACAGGACACCTTCTTTTCACAGATCCTGTCGCTCAAGCTGGGCGATGCCGCGAGCCAGGTGATCGCGCGCGATGTGCAGAGCCATCCGATGACGGGCCGCGCCATGCACATCGACTTTCAGCGCATCGTCGAAGGTCAGGAGATCACGGTCGATATTCCGATTCACTTCTTGAACGAAGAGGAGTGCTACGGGGTCAAGACCGAGCGCGGAATCATCACCCACCACATGATCGAAGTAGAGGTGACGTGCCTGCCGCGCAATCTGCCGGAGTACATCGAAATCGACATGACGGCACTCAAGGTGGGCGATGCGCTCCATTTGTCGGACCTCAAGCTGCCGGAAGGCGTCGTCGTCGAGGCTCTGGAAGGTCACGATGAGGAGGAGCGTGCCGAACAGGACGTTGTGGTCGTGAGCGTGCACGAGTCCACGATGGCGGCCGAGATGGAAGCGCTCGAACAGGCCGACGAAGCGGCCGCGCCGAGCCCCGAAGTGGCGACCGTCAAGGACGAAGAAGCCAAGGACGACGAAGAGAAGTCCAAGGAAGACTAGAACCTCTCGTCATGGCTGCCATACGTCTGATCGCGGGCCTGGGGAACCCGGGCTCGCGCTACGAGCGTACCAGGCACAACGTGGGCGCCGTTTTTGTCGCGAAGCTCGCGGCGAGGTTTGGGCTGAAACTCGAAACCGATGTCCGCTTCAAGGCGCGCATCGGCCGCGGCTCAGTGCTCGGTCACGACGTGCGGCTCATGATTCCAAATACCTACATGAACCTGTCCGGCGACGCCGTCGGACCGGTCGCGTCGTTCTTCAAGATCGCCGTGGAAGAAATCCTGGTGGCGTACGACGAGATGGCCTTCGAACCGGGTGTCGTCCGTCTCAAGGTCGGCGGTGGTCACAACGGCCACAACGGCATTCGAGACGTGATCCGCGCGTTGGGCAACGACGCGGGCTTCGCCCGGCTGCGCATCGGCGTAGGCCACCCTGGAGATGCGAGTCTGGTCACCGGGTATCTCACGGGCACAGCCATGCCTGTGGCGGAAGTGGAGAAGGTTGCAGAGGCGATCGACCTCGGCGAGGCCACGCTGGCGCACCTGTTGGCAGGTGAGGTGAACAAGGCGATGAATGCGTTGCACGCACCGCCACAGGAAGGAAACGACTGATGGGCTTCAATTGCGGAATCGTCGGCATGCCCAACGTCGGCAAATCGACGTTGTTCAACGCCTTGACCAAGGCAGGCATCGACGCGGAGAACTTTCCGTTCTGCACCATCGAACCGAATACCGGGATCGTGCCGGTGCCCGATGCTCGGCTCGCGGCGATAGCCGAGATCGTCAAGCCGGCGAAGGTGATTCCGAGCACTATGGAGTTCGTGGACATTGCTGGTTTGGTCGCCGGGGCATCGAAGGGCGAAGGGCTCGGCAATCAGTTCCTCGCGCACATTCGCGAAACCCATGCGATCGCCCACGTGGTGCGCTGCTTCGTGGATGACAACGTCGTGCACGTCTCGGGGTCGGTATCGCCGCGGGATGACATCGAGGTGATCAACACCGAACTCGCGCTTGCAGATCTCGAAACCGTCACCCGCGCGTGCGACAGAGCGCGCAAGGTTGCCAACGCCGGTGACAAGGACGCCAAGGCGTTGGCCGCTGTGCTGGAGCGCGCGCTCGAGGGATTGAACCAGGGCAAGCCGGTGCGCGCGCTCGGGTTCGACGAAGAGAGCCAGCGCCGGTTGCGGGAACTCCACCTGATTACCGCCAAGCCGGTGATGTATCTCGCCAACGTCGATGAGAACGGCTTTGCCGACAACCCGCTGCTGGCGGAGGTCGAACGCATGGCCGCGGAGGAGGGGGCCGTGGTGGTGCCCATCTGCAACAAGCTCGAGTCCGAGATCGCCGAGCTCGAGGAGTCCGAACGCGCCGACTTTCTCGCGGACCTCGGCATGGCCGAGCCGGGATTGAACCGGGTCATCCGTGCGGGCTACGGCCTGCTGGGATTGCAGGATTACTTCACGGCAGGGCCGAAGGAGGTTCGTGCGTGGACCATCCGCAAGGGGGCCAAGGCGCCGCAGGCCGCCGGTGTGATCCACACGGATTTCGAAAAGGGCTTCATTCGCGCCGAAGTGATCGCGTACGACGACTTCATCGCCTGTCGCGGCGAGCAGGGCGCCAAGGATGCCGGGAAGTGGCGGCTGGAAGGCAAGGAATACGTGATGCGCGACGGCGATGTGGTGCACTTCCGGTTCAACGTGTAGACCATCGCCTTGACACTCCGCGGGGGGACTCGGAAAATTCGCGGCCCTGTGGGTCTACAGATGTGGGAGCGCCCTTGGGCGCGAACGACTGCAAAGGATCAATGAATTGTTCGCGGGCAAGCCCGCTCCCACAATATCAACGAAGGCTACGTAGCTCAGCTGGTTAGAGCACACGATTCATAATCGTGGGGTCGGTGGTTCAAGTCCACCCGTAGCTACCAACTTTGCAAGGCGGTGCGCAGTCGCCGTCGCGTGAGGAGAAGAACAATGCTCTTCGGCGGAATCGGCAGCGCGGGTTGATCGGCGTCGTGGGAATGACCACCTCGACCGGTTGCGTCCGCGTGTGTTGAGTCTACCCGCGAGATGGCGCCCGTGTGCGTAGTCCAGTAGATTCGTGCCAATGAGATTGCTTGCAATCATCTGCGGCCTACTAGCCTCGACCTACGGGGCTGCGGTTCTCGCAGCCGTGGGCCAGGATGGGCACGACGCGGACATCGAGCTCGCATCTGCCAACGCGGTGGTCGCCGAGCTCGAAACGGGCAAGGTACTGCTGCGCAAGCATGCCGAGATCGCGGTACCGATCGCCTCGGTCACGAAACTGATGACTGCGCTGGTCGTACTCGATTCCAAACAGCCGCTCGATGAGTGGCTCACCATCGTGAAGTGGGACCACCGGAACGAGAAGAACGCCTACTCGAGGCTTCGTGTCGGCTCCCAGGTGCAGCGTGGCGAGCTGCTGCGCATTGCGCTGATGTCGTCGGAGAATCTCGCTACACACGTCCTGGCGCGGCACTACCCCGGTGGTGTCGAAGCATTCGTTGCGGACATGAACGACAAAGCGGCGGCATTGGGTATGGCGCGCACCCGATTCACCGACCCCGCGGGACTGTCACCGGAGAACCGGTCGACTGCCGATGATCTCGTCGCCCTGGTGCGATCTGCGTACGGGTACCAGGCGGTGCGCGCGTTTTCGACGGGGCAGCAGCACGACGTGCGATTCAAGAACCCGAGCTACGCGCTGGCCTACGGCAACACCAACCCGCTGGTCGCCAGCACAACCTGGAACCTGGAGTTGAGCAAGACGGGGTATCTGACCGAGGCCGGTCGGTGTCTGGTGATGGTGGCCGACGTCGACGACCATCGCCTGGTCATGGTCTTTCTCAATTCCTTCGGCAAGCGATCACCGCTCGGCGATGCGGGGCGCGTGCGCCGTTGGCTGACCACCGGTCACGGCGGCCGGGTTGCGGGCGATGCCCGCGAGTACGAGCGGCGCGTGAGCGAGTCGTATCGCCGCGCGACGGAGGTTCAAAATCCCAGCTGAACTCGCGCGTGCCGGTGGCACTCGATGATCGAGAGCATTCTCCTCACGTCGGCCCGCATCCTCACCTTCGAGGGTCAGCGCGGGTTGACCAACGCCAGTGGGTTCTTCTTCGAGCGCGGCGGACGGCTGTTCCTCGTCACGAGTCGACACATCATGATCGACAAGCCCAGCAAGCACTTCCCCGATCGAATCGAAATCGAGCTGCATATCGATCCCGACGACATGGCTCGGTCCACGGGCTTGTCGATTCCGCTCTATCGCAACCGTAAGAGCATCTGGCGCCAGGGCCGCGATGCGGCGAGCGAGATCGACGTGGCGGTCATCGAGATCGATCGCGATGCACTGCCGGCGACGACCGTCTACCGGGCGTTCACGCCCGAACACCTGCACGATCCAACCGATCAGGTCGAGGTTGGGTCATCGCTCCTGGTG
>JBFKCZ010000223.1:0-5320 GCA_041620035.1 Pseudomonadales bacterium | reverse complement strand
GCTGACCGTGGCGCCCACCGAGGACGAAACGTTGTCCCGGCTCACGCTCACGACCCGGGGTGACGACTCGAAGATCGAGCAGATCACCAAGCAGCTGCACAAGCTGATCGAAGTCGTGAAACTCGTCGACCTCACCGACGGTGACCACATCGAACGGGAACTCATGCTGGTCAAGGTGCGCGCGGAAGGTGCGGCGCGCGACGAGATGAAGCGTACCGCCGACATTTTCCGCGGCCAGGTCGTGGACGTAACGAGCAACACCTACACGATTCAGCTGACGGGTCCGAGCGACAAACTCGATGCGTTCATCCGCGCGATCGGCAAGACCGTCGTGCTGGAAGTCGCGCGCACCGGCGTGTCCGGCATGGGCCGCGGCGACAAGATTCTCAGTCTGTAACCCACTCACTCAAGGGGGCAACACGCAATGCAGGTCTACTACGACAAAGACGCCGATCTCTCACTGGTGCAGGGCATGAAGGTGGTCATCGTCGGCTACGGCTCGCAGGGCCATGCCCACGCCAACAACCTGCGCGACTCAGGCGTGAAAGATGTGACCGTCGCATTGCGCAAGGGCGGCGGCTCGTGGAAGAAGGCCGAGAAGGCGGGCTTCAAGGTCGCCGAGGTGCCGGCTGCGGTCAAAGGTGCGGACCTCGTCATGATTCTCACGCCCGACGAGATGCAACCCAGCCTGTATCGCGGGGAGATCGAGCCGAATCTCAAGCAGGGGGCGGCAATTGCCTTCGGTCACGGATTCAACATTCACTTTCAGCTGATCGAACCGCGTGCCGATCTCGACGTCATCATGATCGCGCCGAAGGGACCGGGGCATACGGTGCGATCCACTTATGTCGAAGGCGGCGGTGTCCCCAGCCTGATTGCGATTGCGCAGAACGCGTCGGGCCAGGCGAAGGAAATCGCACTGTCGTATGCGAGCGCCAACGGCGGCGGTCGAGCGGGGGTCATCGAAACGTCCTTTCGTGAGGAAACCGAGACCGACCTGTTCGGCGAACAGGCCGTGCTCTGCGGTGGTGCCGCGGCCCTCGTGCAGGCGGGATTCGAGACGCTGGTCGAGGCGGGCTACGCACCGGAGATGGCCTACTTCGAGTGCCTGCACGAGCTCAAGCTGATCGTCGACTTCTTCTACGAAGGCGGCATCACGAACATGTGGTACACGGTTTCCAACACGGCCGAGTATGGCGGCCTGACGCGTGGGCCGAGAATCATCAACGACTCGACCAAGGCCGAGATGAAGCGCATCCTGAAAGAGATTCAGACCGGCGAGTTCGCCCGTGAGTTCGTCGCGGAGAATCAGGCCGGCGCGCCGTCCATCAAGGCCCGCCGCCGCCTGTCCCAGGCCCACGAGATCGAACAGGTTGGCGAGCGCCTGCGCGGTATGATGCCGTGGATCCAGTCGAAGCGGCTGGTGGACCGGGAGCGCAACTAGAACCTATCGCAGGATCGCAGTCGCGCTGAACCCAGCGCCAGCCAGGTGCAGGCAGGAGGGATCGCCGTGAGTGGACCGGGCGGAGACACCAAGAGCACGGGGCGAACGCGCGCTCTGCTTCGAGCGGTCGTTGCGCGCGCCGAAGACGATCGCGAACGCGGTCAACCGTCGCTGCGCCGCGGCATCTTCCTGCTGCCCAACCTCATCACCACCGGCGCCCTGTTCGCGGGCTTCTACGCGATGGTCGCGGCGATGAACGAGAACTTCTTTGCCGCAGTCATCGCGATCTATGCGGCGGGGATGCTCGATGCGGCCGACGGCCGCGTGGCGCGCCTGACGAGTACGCAGAGCGCCTTCGGCGCGGAGTACGACAGTCTTTCCGACATGGTCGCATTCGGCGTTGCGCCCGCGATCATTGCGTTCAATTGGGGCTTGTCCTCCCTCGGCCAGGTGGGTTGGGTGGTGACCTTTCTGTACGTGGCCTGCACCGCGCTGCGGCTGGCGCGCTACAACACACAAGGCACGCTCGAGTCGTTCACTGGGCTCGCGAGTCCCGCGGCCGCCGGTACGGTGGTCAGTTTCGTATGGGCAATGCAGGAGTGGGGCATCGATGCGGCGGTACCGATGTCCGTCGCGATTACGCTGGCGGTGCTCGTTTCGGTGATCGCCTTGCTCATGGTCAGCAACTTTCGCTACTTTTCGCCGAAGGTGCTGACGTTTCGCGGTCGAGTGCCCTTCATGGTGCTGGTGGTCGTCGTGTTCGTGTTCGCGATCATCGCGTCCGACCCGCCGCGGGTGCTGCTCGTGCTCGCCGCGGTTTACGCGCTGTCCGGGCCGGCCCAGTGGGCCTGGAACGTGTCGCGCCAGCACGCGAAGCCCGACTGACTTATCGTCGGCCAGCCGCGTACTTCTGATATTGGGGAGTCCAGATGAATCGCTCCAAGTACTGGCGCGCCAATCTGCGCGTGGTTGGAGGTTGCCTCGCCGTCTGGTTCGTCGTGTCGTTCGGCTGCGGGATCCTGTGGGTCGACTGGCTCAATCAGTTCGAAGTTTCCGGCGTGAAGCTCGGTTTCTGGTTCGCCCAGCAGGGCAGCATCTATGCGTTCCTCGGTCTCATCGTGTTCTACGTCTGGCGGATGAATCGCCTCGATCGTGATCACGACGTCGACGAGCACTGATCATGTCCCTCACGCTGATGACGTACTTCGTGGTGGGTGCGAGCTTTGCGCTCTACATCGGCATTGCACTGTGGTCGCGGGCGCGGTCCACCGGCGACTTTTACGTTGCCGGAAAGGGTGTCGGGCCCATCGCGAATGGCATGGCGACCGCGGCGGACTGGATGTCGGCCGCTTCCTTCATCAGCATGGCGGGGCTCATTGCCTTTCTGGGTTACGACGGCTCCGTCTACCTCATGGGATGGACCGGCGGCTACGTCCTGTTGGCACTCCTGCTCGCGCCCTACCTGCGCAAGTTCGGCAAATTCACCGTCCCGGAGTTCATTGGCGAACGCTATTACTCGCAAACCGCGCGCGTCGTCGCGGTGGTGTGCCTGATCTTCATTTCATTCACGTACGTCGCGGGCCAGATGCGCGGCGTGGGCATCGTGTTCTCACGGTTTCTCGCCGTCGACATCGAAACCGGTCTCGTCGTGGGCATGGCCGTGGTCTTCTTCTATGCCGTTCTCGGTGGCATGAAGGGGATCACATACACGCAGGTCGCGCAGTACTGTGTACTCATCTTCGCCTACACGGTACCTGCCGTGTTCATCTCGTTGCAGGTCACGGGCATGGCACTTCCGCAGCTCGCTTTCGGCGGCACGGTCGCCGAGGGTGTGCCGCTGCTCGAGAAGCTCGATGGCGTGGTGACGGAACTCGGTTTCACTGCTTATACAGACGGCTCGAAGAGTAGCGTCGACATCTTCTTCATCACTGCAGCACTGATGGTCGGCACCGCGGGGCTGCCACACGTGCTGGTGCGATTCTTCACAGTGCCGCGGGTACGCGATGCGCGCGCCTCCGCAGGGTGGGCGCTGCTGTTCATCGCCATTCTCTACACCACGGCGCCAGCCGTGGCGGCGCTCGCACGTTACAACCTCACGGAAACCATTCAGCAGGGTCCTGTCGGTGAAGTGAGTTCGAACCTCGAGTACGCGCAGCGACCGCAGTGGTTCAAGACCTGGGAAACGACAGGCCTCCTCACCTTCGATGACAAGAATGGCGACGGTCGAATTCAGTACTACAACGACGCCAACGCGACGTTTGCCGAACGCGCTACGCAGTACGGATGGAACGGCAACGAGTTGAGCGTGGATCAGGACATCATGGTACTGGCCAATCCGGAGATTGCGGGCTTGCCCAATTGGGTGATCGCCCTGGTGGCGGCCGGTGCGGTTGCCGCCGCGTTGTCCACGGCGGCAGGCCTGTTGCTCGTGATTTCCGCTGCCGTTTCGCACGACGTGCTGAAGGGTGTGCTGATGCCGAACATCTCCGAGCGCAACGAATTACGCGCCGGCAGGATCAGCGCTGCGGCTGCCGTGGTCTTGGCCGGCTATCTCGGCTACGACCCACCGGGGTTCGTTGCTCAGGTGGTCGCGTTCGCGTTCGGTCTCGCCGCGGCTTCGCTGTTCCCAGTGATCCTCCTCGGCATCTTCAGCTCGCGATTGAATCGCGAGGGGGCGATTGCCGGCATGATCACCGGGCTCGTATTCACGTTGGGCTACATCGTCTACTTCAAAGGCGTGTTCATGGCGCCGATGGCCGAGAATGTCGCCGAAAACTGGTGGTTCGGCATCTCGCCGGAGGGCATCGGTGCGTTCGGCATGCTGCTCAATCTCGGCGTAGCGACGGTGGTCTCGCGATTCACGGCGCCACCGCCGGCGGATGTCGTGGAGCTCGTCGAGCGCATCCGGGTGCCGAGGAGCTGACGCCAACGGCTCCGTTCAATCGACGTCGCTGGCCTTCGGCAGTGGGCCGCGTGCGCTTACTGCGGAGGCGAGATTCTCGAGACACTCGAGGGAGTCCTCCCAGCCGATGCAGCCGTCGGTGATGCTTTGCCCATACGTCAGCGACGTGCCGCGACCGATGTCCTGACGGCCTTCGACCAGATTGCTCTCGATCATGACGCCCATGATGCGCCGTTCACCGTCCTGAAGCTGGCTGCAGATGTCCCGACACACCTTCAGCTGCTGGCGATGCTGCTTGCTGCTGTTCGCGTGGCTCATGTCGATCATCAGGCGCGGCGTCAGTTCGGCCTGCTCGAGGATGCGGCTCGCATAGTGCACCGACGGGTTGTCGTAGTTGGTCCGGCCGCCGCCGCCACGCAGAATGATGTGGCAGTCGTCGTTACCCGACGTCGAGAAGATCGCCGAGTGGCCCGCCTTGGTGACGGACAGAAAGATGTGGGGATGCTTGGCCGAGCCGACCGCATCGACCGCGACCTGAACCGATCCGTCCGTGGAGTTCTTGAATCCGACCGGGCAGGAGAGACCCGATGCCAGCTGGCGGTGGATCTGGCTCTCCGCCGTGCGTGCGCCGATGGCTGCCCAGCACACGAGGTCACCGAAGTACTGGGGTGAGATCGGGTCGAGGTACTCCGTGCCGGTGGCGACACCGCGGTCGATGAGGTCGCGCAGCAGGCCGCGCGCCCGGCGCAGGCCGAGATTGATGTCGAAAGACCCGTTGAGATGCGGGTCGTTGATGAGGCCCTTCCAGCCGACAGTCGTGCGCGGCTTCTCGAAGTAGACACGCATCACGATCACGAGATCGTCGCTCAGGCGCTCGGATTGCTCGGCGAGTTTCTCGGCGTACTCGAGCGCCGCTTTCGGATCGTGAATGGAGCAGGGCCCGATCACGACGATCAGGCGCGAGTCGCGGCCGT
>JBFKCZ010000222.1:0-5339 GCA_041620035.1 Pseudomonadales bacterium | reverse complement strand
GGAGTTACCGGATTTGCCGGCGACGTCCGCGCCGACCGAGTAGATCCATCGCCGCGGCGGTGCGATGCCCGATTCCGGCGGGGGTTGCTGCCCGGGCTCCCAGGCGGCGAGCACGTTCGAGAGTGTTGCGGTCGCAGTCAGGGTCGGATTGCGGATGGCAAGCGTGTCGCGACCTTCGAAACTGATGGCCCCCGTCAGCATCGTCTGATCCGCGAGCCGGGCCGTGAGCGGCGCGTCGGTCGAGAACGACTCCACCTGATCCATGGCGACGTTGATCTTGCCCGCGTAGCTGGTCGCAAGCGTCAGGGTCTTCGGCGTCAGCTGTGTCACCGTCCCGGTGAGGCGAGCACCATCAAGGGTAACGACGACGTCGGCGAGCGCGGGTGGAATGAGCATCGCCAGCAAAGCGCCGACGACGACAGGGCGGCGTGACATGCACGTCTCCTTCCGTGGTAGTGAATAGGATTGCGCGCATCATAGCGGCCGCTCCGTGATCGGCAAGCAGCGGCGAGATCGGACTATTTCGGTCAGCGCGCTGAATCTGTCGCGATTTCACGCCAGAAATGACATGCGACGGCATGGTCGCCTTCACTCACAAGCCCCGGAGTCTCGTTCGCGCACTTGTCGCGCGCATGCGGACAACGCGTGCGAAACCGGCAGCCGGAAGGTGGATCGATCGGCGACGGCACGTCGCCGACCAGCACCGTGCGTTGTCTCAGGCGTTCATCGCGACCATGAGGTTGCGGCAAGGGGATCGCCGACAGAAGCGCCCGCGTATAGGGGTGACGGGGGCGCGCATAGATGTGCTCCGCGCTCGCGGACTCCACGACACGTCCCAGGTACATAACGGCCACCCGGTCGGATACATGTCGAACCACGGCGAGATCGTGGGCGATGAACACGAGCGCGAGATTCATTTCGGCCTGCAGATCCATCAGCAGATTGAGGATCTGCGACTGAATCGAGACATCGAGCGCCGACACCGCTTCGTCACAAACGATGAGTTTCGGCTTGAGCGCGATCGCCCGTGCGATGCCGATGCGCTGACGCTGCCCCCCGGAAAACTCGTGCGGATAGCGCGCGCTGGCGGCCGAGTTGAGACCTACCCGCTCCAGGAGCTCATCGACCCAACGCCGACGTTCGACCGCACTGCCGAGCCGGTGAATCACGAACGGCTCTTCCAGGATCCTGCCGACGGAGTGGCGCGAATTCAGCGATTCGAAAGGGTCCTGGAAGACGATCTGCATGTCGCGTCGCAAGCGCCGCAGTGCTTCACGGTCCACTCTCGTCACGTCGACGCCATCGAACGTCACACGGCCCGACGTTGGTTCGATGAGTCTCAGGAGCGCCTTGCCGACCGTGCTCTTGCCGCAGCCCGACTCGCCGACCAGCCCGAGGGTCTTGCCGCGGTCGAGGGAAAACGACACGCCGTCGACCGCGTGTACGGCACCAACTTTGCGCAGAAAGACACCGCCCCGGACGGGGAAGTGCTTGACCAGGTCCTCCACCGATAGGAGCGGATCGTTCATTGGATCTCTCGCCAGCGGAAGCACGCCACTTCGTGCGATTGCGCGCAGGTTTCCAGGTGAGGCTCGGCGCGCTCACACGTGCTTTGTGCCAGCTCACACCGATTGCGAAACCGGCAGCCGCTCGGCATCTGGGCGAGCGCCGGCACCACGCCGGCAATCGTCGGAAGGCGGGTCTTCGGAGCCAGCTCGAGCCGCGGGATCGACGCCAGTAATCCCCGCGTATAGGGATGTGCGGGATGCGCGAAGAGGTCGTCGACGGATGCCCGCTCGACGACGCGACCGCCATACATTACGACCACGCTGTCGGCGATCTCGGCGATGACACCGAGATCGTGTGTGATGAACATGACCGCCATACCGCGCTCGCGCTGCAGCTTGGCGATCAACTCCAGAATCTGCGCCTGGATCGTCACATCGAGCGCCGTTGTGGGCTCGTCGGCGATCAGCAGGCGCGGTCGCGACGCGAGCGCAATCGCGATCATGACGCGCTGGCGCATGCCTCCGGAAAGCTGATGGGGGTAGTCCTTGAGCCGCTGCCGCGGCGCCGGAATGCCCACTTCGTCGAGCAGATGTTCCGCGCGCGACTCCACACCTCTCTTCGACTCTCCCGCCAGCAGCAACGCTTCGATGAGCTGCCGCCCCACCCTGTGTACCGGGTTCAGTGCGGTCATCGGTTCCTGAAAAATCATCGACATGCGGCTGCCGCGCACCGCGCTGAGCTCCGCGGATGTCAGGGCGGATATCTCCGCGCCATCGAGCAGCACGCGGCCCGACGTCATGCGGCCAGCGGGTTTGGGCAACAAACTCATGATGGCGAGCGCCGTGACGCTCTTGCCGCAGCCGGATTCGCCGACCACGCCGAGTGTCTCGCCGGCAGCAATGTCGAAACCGACACCGTCGACGACGTTCAGCGTGCCGGCTTCGGTGGTGAACGCAACACCGAGATCGCTAACCTCGAGAACCGGATCGGCACTCATCGACGATGCGTCTCGTCTTTGATGAGAACACGCGGGTACCGCACGCCGTCATCGCGCGCTTCTCGAGTGCGCTGCTTTTCTTCGACGTCGATCCAGAACAGACCACCCGAGGAATAGAGCCCCTGGGAGATCTCGAGGGGGTTGAACAGCACCTCTGTCTTCGGCGTTCCGAGCCACGCAGGCAACTTCATCCATCGCCACGCGGCCTCACGGGTGTACGGCACCGTGAAAGCGGGAACGAATGGTCCGACCTCGTGCAATCTGCGCTCCATGGCGCGCGCGAGGCGAACGCGATCCGGCTTGGCCGTGGACGCGAGGTACTCCTCGATCAGCTGATCCATCTGCGGGTCGTCGAAGTTGACGATGTTGTTGGTCTGAGGCACGTGGGCATTGACCGAGTGCCAGAATTCCCAATAGGTGGGCGAGATTCCCTGGCCCGCCCAGGTCATCCAACCAATCTGGTGTTTCTTCTCCTGAAGCTGCTTGAACGAACTCGCGGTGTCCTTCAGCTCCAACACCAACTCGAGCCCGGCCTTCTTCGCTTCCTCCTTCAACACCACGAGGCGTTCCGTATGCGGTGGTGCCCCGTATCCGACCCGAAACGACAAGCGTGCGTTGTCGGTATCCCGCACGCGAATACCATCCGCGCCTCGCTTGGAGAAGCCGGCACGCGTGAAGTACTCGTCCGCTTTGGCGAGGTCGAAATCCCGGGCACGGATCGTCTCGTCGTCATAATCGCCGTAGCCGAGATTGAAAGTCTGCAGGCGCTCGTAGTCGCCACGCAGGACGGTTGCATTCACGTAGTCGAAGTTCATCGAGTGTGCAATTCCCATGCGCACGTCGCGATTGGCGAGCAACGGATCGTCCATGTTGAGAAACAGCCCGCCAGGGTCGACCACGGTGTCGTTGTAGAACCAGTAGCGATTGATGTACCCGTTGTCGAAGGACGGACCCTTGGCCTTTTCATGCCACAAGTTCGGCAGCACCAGCGAGAAGGTGTCGATGTCGCCCTTCATGAAGTGCTGGAACGCCACGTTGAGATCGCGAATGACTCGCACGCGGATCCGGTCGGCGTTGTAGCGATGCTTCTGAAACCGGCGCTCGTTGGCCCACCAGTCGTCGATGCGCTCGAGCTGGACATACTTGCCCTTGCGCACTTCGCTGATGCGATAGGCGCCTGTACTCGGTTCTACCCGCCAGTTGAAGTCGCGTACCCAGGACTTCGAGAGTTCGTGGAAGTGCGCGGGGAAAATCTGGGGCTGGTAACTGGCCAGCAACTCCTCTTCGGGCTTCGCGGTGACGCCTTCGACGCCAATCGTATGGTCGTCGTACTGTTTGATGTCGATGACTTCGGCGGTGTACTGGTTGTTGTACCAGGGCGCCACGATTTCCTTCGATCGCATGAACCGCAGCGTGAAGATCACGTCGGCGGCGGTCACCGGATGGCCATCGGACCATCGTGCGTCAGGGTCGAGGCGGTAGTAGACGGTGCGCCCGTCGGGGTCGAACGCCCACTCCGATGCGACACCCGGTATCGGGTTACCCGTGATGGGGTGAAACGACACGAGCGGCATGTGAATGTAGCGCGTGAAAGCCGCGAACCCGCCGTTGGAGTCGGGTCCAACGCGGCGGAGCGTCAGCGGGAACGACAGCATCCAGGTCCTCAGCGTGCCCCCGCGCTTGGCATCGGGCGACGCAAAGGTCGGATCCGAGTCGTTGGTGCGCCATTCCAGGCCGGGCGGCAGCGTGTCCGGCAGGCTGCTCGCTCGAATCGGTTCGACTGGCGCCTGCAGCGGTTCGGGTGGTGCGTCATCGACTTCCGCCACGGGTGCATCACCGCAACCGAGCAGCACGAGCACGGTACCGCACAGCAGCACTACGTTGATCGTTCGGGTTGGGGTCGTCATTGGGCCAGACATCACTCGTAGTAGCTGAATTGCTTGGGATCGAATGCTTCGCGAATCGCCTCGCCGATGTACGTGACCATCAGCAGGACCACGACCATCGCAACCACCACCGACGAAACGATCCAGGGATAGTCGAGGTTCGCAGTGCCCTGCGCCAGCAACTCGCCCCAACTCGGCGTGGGGGGCGGCAGGCCGAAGCCGAGGTAATCGAGCGCGGTCAAGGCCGTGATGCCACCGGCGACGGAGAACGGGATGAACGTGACGATCACCGACACGGTGTTGGGAAGTATGTGTCTGGCGATGATCCGTGTGTTGCCGGCACCGAGGGCACGCGCTGCTTGCACGTATTCACGCGTCTTCTCCTTGTACGTCGAAGTGCGCATGTACCAGGTCATCGACATCCAACCGAAGGCCACCATGACCAGCGCCAGCGTCCAGAAGTTGGGCACCATGATCGATGCAATGATCATGATCACGTACAGGAACGGTACGTTCGACCAAACCTCGATCACACGCTGAAAGAACAGATCGAAGGGCCCGCCCCAGAAGCCCATCGCGCATCCCACTGCGATGCCAATGGCGTAGTTGCACAACAGCAGCAGCAGCGCGAACGATATCGCGATGCGAAAGCCGTAGAGCAGCCGCGCGACGATGTCGCGACCCGTCGTGTCGGTACCCAGCCAGTGACCGGACTCGAACGACGGTGGATATGGCGGGTACGCATCCGCGCGCAGATCGTTCTCCAGCGGGTCGAACGGCACCGGAGGCAACAGCACCCAGTCGCCATCGTTACGGCTGCGAAAGTGTTTGGCGAGCTGCCGATAGTTCGTCTCGTACTCGTAGTCGAGACCGAAGGTCGTGCCCGGCAGAAATGCCCCGTACGTCGGAAAGTACAACGAACCCTGGTAGCTCACGACGATCGCGCG
>JBFKCZ010000221.1:0-5340 GCA_041620035.1 Pseudomonadales bacterium | reverse complement strand
TCGGTCGGTCGAGATTCTCGGTGGAGAGGGCGAACAAGGTGAGGTATTCGACACCCAGATCGGCGCAGGACTCGGCGATGGGACGCACATTCCGGGTACCGGCGCGATGGCCGGCGGGGCCCGGCAGATGGCGCGCTTTCGCCCAGCGGTGGTTGCCGTCCATGATGATTGCGAGATGGCGCGGTACGGCGTTCGATTCGGTCCGTGGTGCCGCAGCCCGTAGCTCGGACATAGTGCTTCCGAAATCCGCTGTCAGATTCGAGATCTTAGCGCTAAATCACTAATAAATCGGCCTCTTTTTCGGCCAAAGCGTGATCGATTTCCGCTATTCGTTTGTCGGTGAGCTTCTGCACATCCTCTTCCGCGCGGTGCCCCTCGTCTTCCGAGACCGCCTTCTCTTTGACGAGGTCTCGGACGTCTCCGACCGCCTCGCGGCGGACGTTGCGGATGGCAATCCGGGCCTGCTCGGCTTCGTGCTTCGCCTGCTTCACCAGATCGCGACGATTCTCCTCGGTGAGCGGTGGCAAGGGTATGCGGATTTTGTCAGCCGAGGTGGCCGGCGTGATGCCGAGGTCACTCTTCAGGATGGCCTTCTCGATGTCCGAGACGAGTTTCTTCTCCCACGGCGTGATGGTCAGGGTGCGGGCATCCTCGACGCTGATGCTCGCCACCTGGTTGAGCGGCGTATCGTTGCCGTAGTACGGGACCAGGATGCCGTCGAGCAGACTCACATTGGCGCGTCCCGTGCGAATGCGCGCAAAGGCGTGCTGCAGTGCCTCGAGGGTCTTGCCCATTCGGGTATTGGCTTCTTTCTTGATGTCGTTGATCACGCGTGTGCCTCTATCCGAGTTCCCAGTGCCTCTCCGGCCGCGATGCGTGTCAGCGCACCGACCGTGTCGATGTCGAAGACGACGATTGGCAGCGCATTGTCGCGGCTCAGACAGATCGCCGTGAGGTCCATCACCCGCAGATCCCGGGCGATGACCTCATCGTAACTCAACTTGGTGAACCGTTGCGCCGCGGGGTCGCGAGCCGGATCTGCGGAGTAGACACCGTCGACCTTCGTTGCCTTGAGTACCAGATCCGCGTTCATCTCGATCGCGCGCAGACAGGCGGCTGTGTCGGTGGTGAAGAACGGGTTGCCGGTGCCGCCCGCGGCGATGACGACCTGACCCGCATCGAGCAGTGCATTCGCGCGCGGTGCCGAAAACGCCTCCGCGACCCCCGCGATCGGAATCGCCGACAACACCGTGGCGGGCACGCCGAACACACTGAGACAGTCGCGAAAGGCCAGCGCATTCATCAGGGTCGCAAGCATGCCCATCTGGTCGGCCGTGACGCGATTCACGAGCCCCATACCGGCCAGCGCAGCTCCGCGCAGCAGATTGCCGCCACCGAGAACGATGCCGATCTGCAGTCCCCCGCGATGTGCCTGCCCTACCTCGCCGGCTACCCGGCGCAGAACGGCTTCGTCGAATCCGAACTCCGCATCCCCAGCGAGCGCTTCGCCGCTCAGCTTCAGAAGGATACGACGTGCCGGTTCGGCCATCGACGTCAGCTCTGCTTGCCTGCTTCTTTGCCCTTGACCTGGGCGGCGACTTCCGCGGCAAAGTCGGTGTCGGACTTTTCGATGCCTTCGCCGACTTCGAATCGCACGAAACCGGTGCAGCGCGCTTTCTTGTCGGCCAGGAGCTTGCCGACCTTGATGTTGCCGTCCTTCACGAACGGCTGATCGACCAGGCTCATTTCGGCGAGGAACTTGCGCACGCGACCCTCCACCATCTTTGCGACGATGTCGGCGGGCTTGCCGCTGTCGGCCGCCTGGGCGGCATAGATCTCGCGTTCTTTCTCGACCACCGCCGGCGACATGTCGTCCGACGAGACGACCATCGGGTTGACCGCGACCACATGCATCGCGATGTCACGACCCAGCTCTTCGGACCCGCCGTTCAGCGCAACCAGCGATGCCTTCTTCTTGTCGGCGTGGAGGTAGCTCGTCACCAGGTCGCCGCTGAGCATCGCGACCCGACCCACGGAGACGTTCTCACCGATTTCCTGCACGAGTACTTCCCGGTCCTTCTCCAGGCCACCGGCAAGGAGCTTGGCCACATCGGACTCGCGCCGATCGAAGGCCGCGTCGAGTACTTTGGCAACAAAGGCGATGAACTTGTCGTTGCGCGCGGCGAAGTCGGTTTCGATGTTCACTTCGACCATGGCGCCGAACTTGCCATCGTCGGCGAGGCGAATTGCGAGCAAACCATCGGCAGCCGTGCGCCCCGCCTTCTTCGCGGCCTTAAGCGCGCTGCTCTTACGCAGGTCGTCGATCGCCCGCTCCATGTCGCCATCGGCATCCGCCAGGGCCTTCTTGCAGTCCATCATGCCGAGGCCGGTGCGTTCACGGAGCTCCTTGACCATGGCGGCCGTGACCGCGGCCATCAGACGCTCTCCCCGTCGGCGACGTCCGCGCCGGCATCGCCAGCTTCTTCGACTTCGACGAATTCGTCGATTCGCACTTCGCCGCCGGCGCGCACCTGGCCCTCGGCGATCGCGTCTGCCGCGGCGGTGACATACAGGCGAATGGCGCGGATGGCATCGTCATTGCCCGGAATCACGAAGTCGACGCCTGCGGGATCGCTGTTGGTGTCGACGATGCCCACCACGGGGATACCCAGTTTGTTGGCTTCGCTCACCGCGATGTGCTCGTGCTGCACGTCGACGACGAACAGGGCATCGGGCAGCCCACCCATGTTCTTGATGCCGCCGAGACTCTTCTCGAGCTTTTCCATCAGCCGGCGCTTGTTCAGGGCTTCCTTCTTGGTCAGCTTCTCGAAGGTGCCGTCCTGCGACTGAGTCTCCAGTTCCTGGAGCCGGCGGATCGACTGGCGGATGGTCTTGTAGTTGGTGAGCATGCCACCCAGCCAACGCTGGTCGACGAACGGCATGCCGACGCGCGCCGCCTGTTCGGCGACCACCTTGGCCGCGGCACGCTTCGTACCCACGAACAGCACCTTGTTCTTGCGGGCAGCAACACTGCGCAGATACGCCAGCGCCTCGTTGAAGGCCGGCACAGTACGTTCGAGATTGATGATGTGAATCTTGTTGCGGGCGCCGAAGACGTAGGGCGCCATCTTGGGGTTCCAGAACCGGGTTTGATGGCCAAAGTGAACGCCCGCGGCCAACATGTCACGCATGGTGATATTCGACATTGTTCCTCTCCGGGTTGCGCCTCCACCGACCCTAGCCCCTGTGGGGCAGCCTTCGAACCAACTCGCGTTGGCACCCGTGAAGGCCTGACGGTAGGTGTGAGAATTTAAGTTGATGAAATGCCGCGGACGCGCGAGAAGCCATGGGCTGCCCGCGTTGCCTCGCGGCGGCGCGCTTTATACCATAGTTCGTTTTTCGCGCCTACCGCTCCGACCCGCGCCAGTTCTGCCACCGATACACCCCGGAAGGGGCAATTCAACAACGGATACACGCCCGCGATGACCATCAAACTACGTACCGGCGCCGATGTGGAGCGAATGCGAACCGCAGGCCGCCTCGCCGCGAGCGTCCTCGACATGATCGGCGCCGAAGTGAAGGCCGGAGTCACCACCGAAGACCTGAATCGCATCTGTCACGACTTCATCGTCAACGATCTCGCGTCGATTCCCGCGCCGCTCAACTATTCGAACGGTCCGGGCCAGCCGCCGTTCCCGAAGTCGATCTGTACTTCGGTCAATCAGGTGGTCTGCCACGGCATCCCTTCACCCACCAAGCGCCTCAAGAAAGGAGACATCGTCAACATCGACGTCACGGTCATCAAAGACGGCTTCTATGGCGATACGAGCAAAATGTTCTTCGTCGGCGAACCCAGCGTACTGGCCCAGCGGCTCGTGCAAGTCACTCAGGAGTGTCTCTATCGTGGCATTCGCGCGGTACGGCCCGGTGCCCACCTTGGGGACATCGGGCATGCGATCCAGAGTCACGCCGAGGCGAACCGCTTTTCCGTGGTGAGGGAGTTCTGCGGGCACGGCATTGGCGATGTGTTCCACGACGAACCCCAGGTGCTGCACTACGGGCGCCCTGGCACCGGCCTCGAAATCCAGGAGGGAATGGCGTTCACCATCGAGCCCATGATCAACGCAGGTCGCCGCCACGTGAAGATGCTGGGCGATCAGTGGACCGTGGTCACCAAGGACCACAAGCTCTCGGCACAATGGGAACACACGATCCTCGTGACCGCTTCCGGCGCCGAAGTACTCACGCTCCGTTCCGAAGAAACGTTCCCGTGACCGATCTTGCCACCTGGCTGACCGAGGTTCGCGCGCGTATCGCCGACGCGGACGGGCGACTCGCGAACCGGTTCTGGGCCGGCGAAGACATCGATGTGCTGATCGCCGACCGGTCCGCGCTCATGGACGGCGTCATCGACGAGTTGTGGCGAGCCGTGCCGTTTCCCGACAGCGCGACGAAGCATCTCGCCCTGTTTGCCATCGGCGGGTACGGCCGAGGCGAACTGCACCCTCACTCCGACATCGACCTGCTGATCCTGACCGACGCCGACCCTGCCGATTACCGGGCCGGAATCGAGCAGTTCGTGCAGTCGCTGTGGGATCTGAAACTCGACATCGGCCACAGCGTGCGCACGGTCGAGCAATGCCGCGCGCAGGCCGACTCCGACATCACCACGGCCACCGCGCTCCTGGAACGACGCCCCCTGTGCGGAGCGGTGGCGCTCGACCGCAAGGTGGGATCGCTGTTTGCGACCGACGACGTCTGGCCGAGTGCCAAGTTCTACCGGGCAAAGGCCGATGAACAGCGTAAACGCCACGGCCGCTTTCAGGACGTGGAGTACGACCTGGAACCCAACATCAAGGGTTCACCGGGTGGATTGCGTGACATCCAGACCGTGGGATGGATCATTCGCCGCCACTTTGGTGGCACCACGTTCAAGGATCTGGCGTTACGCGGCTTTCTGACCCCGGGCGAAACCGAGGCCCTGGATGCGGGTCGCCGGTTTCTCTGGCGCGTGCGATACGGGTTGCACCTGCTTGCCGGCCGCAAGGAAGATCGCCTGCTGTTCGAATACCAGCGCACGCTGGCGGAACGGTTCGGCTATCAGGACAACGAAGCTCAGCTCGCGGTCGAGCAGTTCATGCACGACTACTATCAGCACGTGTTGAGTCTGCGCGAGGTCAACGACGTGCTCCTGCAGCACTTCGACGAAGCGATTCTGCGCGCCCACTACGCACCCGAGATCGAACCGATCAACGACCGCTTTCAGATTCGCGATCACTACATGGAAACCCGCGGGCCGAATGTGTTCCGCGATCACCCGCCGGCGCTCATGGAACTGTT
>JBFKCZ010000220.1:0-5342 GCA_041620035.1 Pseudomonadales bacterium | reverse complement strand
GGTACGTGCACGTCGAGCCAATGATCGAAGAGGGCGCCGCAATCTGCGCTCTCCTGAAGTGCGACGAGGAACGTGACCTTGAAGAAGCCGGCGCGCGTGCACGGGAACGGTGCGTTGAGCGTGAGGGGCTCGATCGGCAACGCATCGGAACCGTCGATGACGATGTACTCGGTCGTTGCCCAGGGCACATAGGGTTCCGCCTTCTGCTGAAAGGAGTCCGTCGGCTTCGCACCGTGCGGCTCCTTCGGCTTCGGCAGCGGTTTCGTGAACCAGAGCTGAGCGACGCCATCCCAGTGGTGCACACCTTTCGCATCGGCGTCGAACAAGGTCGCGATGTAGCGGTGCGCGTGCAGTTGACCGGCCCCGGCCTGCAGCTTCTGGCGTCGGATCACGTCGGGCATGTGGTTGGCAAACCAGTGCACGACCAGTTCCTCGCGGGTGGTCGAGGGTTTGCGCTTGATGAGATACATCATCTTTGCGCCGGGCTCGGCGCGCGGTCTGCTCGTCATGTCACTCCCCGGCCGTACCGAGCGCGTCTACACGACGCCGTACGCAATCATCGCGTCGGCCACTTTGATGAAGCCGGCGATGTTGGCGCCCTTGACGTAGTCGATGTAGTCGGTGCCCGGGACCCTGCCGTACTCCACGCAGCGCTCGTGGATGCCGCTCATGATTTCCCGCAGTAGTTTCTGCAGCTCCTCTTCCTTCCAGGTGATGCGGGCGCTGTTCTGGCTCATCTCCAAACCGGAAACGGCAACGCCGCCGGCGTTCGCTGCCTTACTCGGCGCGAATAGAACCTTCGCCTTCGTGAAGTCGTGAATGCCGCTCTGCTCCGTCGGCATGTTGGCGCCTTCACTGACGCCGATGCAGCCGTTCTTGATGAGTGTCTGTGCTTCCGCCTGGCTGACTTCATTCTGTGTCGCGCAGGGAAACGCGAGATCTGCCTTGATTCCCCAGGGCCGCATGTTGGCGTGGTACTCCGCCTTGAACTCCTTGGCATAGTGCTCGAGCCCGGACCGGCGCTTGGTCTTCAGGTCGATGACATAGGCGAGGCGTTCATCGTCGATGCCGTGCTTGTCGTAGACGAATCCGGATGAGTCCGAGAGCGTCAGCACCTTCCCGCCGAGCTGATTGATCTTCTGCACGGCGTAGGTGGCCACGTTGCCTGCCCCGGATACGAGACAGGTCTTGCCGTCGATGCTGTTGCCGACGCGCTCGAGCATGTCCTGCATCATGTATACGGTGCCGTAGCCGGTGGCTTCGGTGCGGATCGGGCTGCCGCCGTATTCGCGGCCCTTGCCGGTGAGCACTCCGGTGAAGCGGCTGGTCAGGCGCTTCCACTGACCGAACATGTAGCCGATTTCGCGCGCGCCTACGCCGATGTCGCCTGCCGGCACGTCGATGTCTTCACCCACGTGGCGGTACAGCTCCGTCATGAACGACTGACAGAAGCGCATCACCTCGTTGTTGGATTTCCCGCGCGGATTGAAGTCGGATCCGCCCTTGCCGCCACCCATCGGCAGCCCGGTGAGGCTGTTCTTGAAGGTCTGCTCGAAGGCGAGAAACTTCATGATGCTCTGGTTGACGCTCGGGTGAAACCGAATGCCGCCCTTGTAGGGGCCGATGGAATTGTTGTTCTGAACGCGATAACCGCGGTTCACGCGGATGTTGCCCTTGTCGTCTTCCCAGCAGACGCGAAAGCTGATCACACGATCCGGTTCGGCGATTCGCCGCAGAATCTGCTGGGCGTGATAGATCTCCTTGTCGGCGATGAAGTCGAATACGTTCGCTGCGACCTCGTAAACCGCCTGATGGAACTCCGTCTCGCCGGGGTTGCGGCGCTTGAGTCCCTCCATGAACTGCTCGAGTCCGACGTGATCCGATACGGCCATGTTGAATCTCCCTCTGGTTTGCTCGTCTCGTTCGTTTACTGTGCTGCGTCCAGACCGTCGATGGGCCTGTAATAAGGCTTACCCTCGAGGGTCTGATACTTCCTGGTCCAGTTCTCGTTTGCCTGCTCCGGCGTGAAAGACCAATCCTGGCGTGCGTAATTCCAGCTGTCCGGATTGAGCTTCTGCGCGGTCTCCCAGTAGCGATCCGCTTTCGCGGTGTCGCCGCGCCGATGGAAGTACACGCCGAGCTGGAAGTTGGGTTCGGCCAGTGCCTGCTCTCCGGTGGGTTTTGCAACAGCGAGCGTACCCACGGCCTTCACGTGCGGGCTCGCGTCACCCTCCTGCACCCAGTTCGCCACCATCGGTGCGTAGTCGTCACGCCCGAAGGCGAAATCGCCGAGCTTGTGGGTGGTCGCGTAGCTGCCTTCATCGATGCGACGCACGTAGCCGGCTTCGTCGATCCAGACTGCGGACGGTACGTTCACGAGTGCGTACAACGAGCTCAAACGATGCGTCTCGTCGATCAGGCTCACGTACGTGGTCTTTGCGCGCTCGTACCAGGGTGCGGCGGCAGGCGCGCCGCCCGAATCCTGAGCGGCGGCGATGATGACGAAGTTCCGATCGC
Source organism: Pseudomonadales bacterium (assembly GCA_041620035.1). Taxonomy (GTDB): domain Bacteria; phylum Pseudomonadota; class Gammaproteobacteria; order Pseudomonadales; family Azotimanducaceae; genus SZUA-521. The sequence continues at coordinate 2,825 of JBFKCZ010000220.1, read as the reverse complement.
GGAGTTCCTCGAACACTGCCTGCCAACCTGACAGGTCGAATCGGCATCCTCACCAGGATGCCCAGGACAGCAGCATGATCTTCTTGCCCTTGAAGTCCGACAGTTTGTGCGTCTTGCCGTGGACGTCGGGTAACTCGAAGTCGGGGGCGAGCGCGCGGTCGATGAAGCTGGCGCGCTGTGCCGGTATCGCACCGAAGCTCCACACACCGGTGTCGTGGTCGACGACGTAGGGCTGTTGAATGCGGTCGGCCAGTTCGGCGACGTTGAACCAGCGGCTGCCGCTGCGGGTGATGAAGATGTCGCTGTTCTCGGCCTGACGGACGGGCACGCAGATGTCGTCGATGCACGCGCCTTCGGGCTTCAGGACGAATCCGTTGACGCGCTCGAGATCGTCGGGATCGATCCAGAGGTCGGTGGGGTCGGCCAGGGTCCGTTCGACCTCGACGACGCGACCGTCGTACAGCACCACCGCACCAGCCCGAGCGTGTGCGTTCACCAGGCTCGCCAGGAGTGCGGCGAGCAGAGTTCCCCAACGCATAGGTTCCCCTCCCTGGCCCCAACGATACACCACTGAGCTACCAGAAGTACCAGAGCACCACCGTGCCGAGCACGAGCCGGTACCAGGCGAAGGATCGGAAGGTGTGGTTGGCGACGTAGCGCAGGAGCCCTTTCACCGCGAGCAGGGCACTCACGAAGGCCATCACGAAGCCGACGGCGAACATCGGCAGATCGTCGAGGCTCAGCAGGTCGCCGCTCTGGTAGAGGTCGAAACCCGTCGCTGCGACCATGATGGGGATGGCGAGGAAGAAGGAGAATTCCGTCGCTGCGCGCCGCGACAGTCCCGTCAGCAACCCGCCGATGATCGTCGCACCCGCGCGCGACGTACCTGGAATCAGGGAGAAGCACTGGGCGATGCCGATCAGCAGGGCATCGCGCCAGCGCATGTCGTCCACTTCCGTGACGCGAACGGGAAGATGCCGGCTCTCGACCCAGAAGATGATCAACCCGCCGACGATCAATGCGATGGCGACCGAGGTCGGGTTGAACAGGTACGTCTTGATGTCGCCGTGGAAGAAGAATCCCAGCAGGGCGGCCGGTATGAACGCAATGATGAGGTTGATCACGAACCGCTGGGCGCGGCTGTCGTGCCACATCGCCATGGCCACGCCGAAGAGCCGCGTGTGGTACTCCCACACGACCGCGAGGATCGCGCCGAGCTGAATGACGATCTCGAATACCTTGCCCTTCTCGTCGTTGAAGTCGAGCAGATCGCCGACGATGATCAGGTGCCCCGTGCTCGAGATCGGCAGAAACTCCGTAATGCCTTCGACGGCGCCGAGAATCAGCGCCTTCAAGAGAATCACCCAGTCCATTGGCACTCCGTGTGAGGTGCTTCGTTCGAGATCAGAGCCACCCAGCCTTACGGAAGCGCCACCAGATTACTGCGCACGAACTCGCAATCAGCGTGAGTGCCGCGGGATAACCCCAGGGGGAATCGAGTTCGGGCATGTGCTGGAAGTTCATCCCCCAGATGCCTGCGAACGCCGTGGCCACCGCGAAGATCCCGGCCCAGGCCGCGAGGCGCTTCGTGATCTCGTTCTCTTCGATGGTCACCATCGCGAGATTCACCGCCATCGCGGTGCCGATCGTGTCACGAATGGTGTCGATCGAAGCGTTGAGTCGCGCGAGATGATCGTTGACGTCCCGGAAGTATTCGAGGCTCTGAGCGCACACGCGCGGTGCGCGGTTCGACGCGAGCCGACCCGCTGCGTCGTGCAGCGGCGCGACCGCATGCTTCAGCACCATCACCTTGTTCTTGAGTTCGTAGAGTGCTTCGATGTTGCTGCGGGCGACACCCCGCGCCTGCGAGAAGATCGACGCTTCGATCGCTTCGAGTTCCGACTCCAGCGAGTCGAGAATGGGAAAGTAGCGATCGACGACCGCGTCCATGAGCGCATAGAGCACGAAGCCGGATCCATGCTTGAGCAGCTCCGGCTCGCGTTCACACCGTTCCCGCACGGCAACGAAGTTCTGTTGGCTGCGCGTCCGCACCGACAATACGTAGTTCGACCCGACGAAGACATTGACCTCGCCGACGAGCAACGCGCCGTCCACGATCTCGATCAGATGCATGACCACGAACAGGCTCTCGCCGTAGTCCTCGATCTTCGGACGCTGGTGGCCGTGGCTCGCGTCTTCGACGGCGAGCTCGTGCAGGGCGAATTCCTCCTGCATGACCGCAAGCTCGCTTACCCCCGCGTCGCGCAGCGCAACCCACACGAAACAGCCGGGACGCTCCAGATAGTCGCTGATCTCGGGAACGGATGGCTCGCCGAGCCGCGCGCCGTCCTGATAGGCAACGCAGTTCACCAGCGCCGAAGACATCGGCACAACCGATGGTCCGTTCAGATCGGCACTGAGCCCGCTGGTCATGGAAGCACTCCGCATCGGCCGACGACGGCGCGAATTCTGCCATAGGCGGATCGGCTGGCGCTGCGTTCCTGTGGCTGCTTTGTGGAATTGCCGGATGGCACCATCGTGCTCGAACTCGTGAAGGTTCAGGCGCCGTGAGGAATTGGAGTACGATGGATCGACCCAACCGATCGGAGCCAACATGGCGATTCCACTGTACGACGTCAGTGTCGCATCGTTTCTGCAGGTGCTTGGCGGCGTAGCCGGATTCCTGGACAAGGGCGCGGCGCACTGCAAAGCCAACAACATCGATCTGAAGGAAATCGTGGAGACGCGGCTGTATCCCGACATGTTGCCGTTTCGCTTCCAGGTCGGATCGGTTGCGCATCATTCCCTCGGCGCGATCAAGGGCG
>JBFKCZ010000219.1:0-5349 GCA_041620035.1 Pseudomonadales bacterium | reverse complement strand
GTGGACATCGTGGGCAACCCGAACCTGGAGCCTGAGACGGCGACGGCGACGAACTTTGGTTTCATCGTCGACGTGGGCAACTTCTACGGATCATTGGACTGGTGGAACTTCGACTTTCAGCAGCCCTTCCAGACCGAGAGCTCGGGACAGATCGTGAATGCCTACAGTTCGTTCTCGGCATCGAACCCCACCGGCCAGGGCTGCTTCAACGGCGGCGCCGGTGCGCCTGAGACGGCGCCGGGCTCGGGCGTCTTCACGCCGACGGCGAGCTGCCAGATCATTCGCAGCCACGTCTTCCCGCTGGGTATAGCACCGGCTGCTCTGCAACGGGTCGAAGTCAACATCATCAACGGTGCGGATCAGGAAACGTCCGGTCTGGACTGGTTGGCGCAATACGACTTCGACGGCGTGTTCGGCGGCGTGTTGACCCTGGGTACCGATGGCACCTACACGGCGGAGTACAAGTCCGACGACTTCGTCGACATCAACGGCTTGACGCTGGCACCGGGCGGTGACTTCGTTGGGCTCTTGAACGACAACGTACCGCTGCTACCGAAGCCGGAGTTCAAGGGCAGTCTGTTCGCGAAGTTCAGCCACGGGGCTCACCGGTTGACCTACGCAATGCGCTACGTGCATGACTATGACGATGCGAATCGTGCGCCCACCGTGCTGCCGTCGCTGTACCACATCGACAGCCACGTAACGCATGACCTGCACTACATCGTGCGTCTGTTCGACGACAAGGCTACGGTGTCGCTGTCGGCGTTCAACCTTACCGATGAAGATCCGCCGCAGGCGTCCACCGACCTCAACTACGACCCGTACACACACAGCGCGTTCGGTCGGATGTTGAAGCTGGGGATCACCTACCAGCTGTTCTGATCTGAAGGTCTGAGTCTGAGACGGCCGGCCCGCGCGAGCGGGCCGGCTTTTTTTTCGACTGATCGCGCCTGATCAGCTGATTCGCAGCGGCTCCGCCATATGGTCGCTATGGCCGCCGATGTCGTACGACATCATGACGAGATCCCGCGGTGTGCCGTTACGATCTTCGACGTAGTCCGCCAGCAGCGCTTCCGGCACGAAACCCAGTCTTCGAAACGCAGCCTGCGCACCGTGCTGGTCCGTGGTCATGTTTGCCATCAGCTTACGCAGGCCCAGGCCGCGTGCGACGTCGAAGATCTGCGACGTGAGGCTGCGACCGAGGCCCCGGGTGCGATAGTCAGAGCTCACATTGACGCGCAGTTCGCCGACCCCGCGCGTCCATGGTGCGCGGGTGCGATGCACCGTGGCGTAACCGACGATGCCGCGTGAATCGCAGGCGAGCAGGGTGGTGGACAATCCCGCGGCGACGTTCGCGACCCATTCATCGACCACGGCCGGGTCCGTGATGTCGATGCGCAGGAACAGCAGATCCTCCTGCTTCAGGCCGCGGGCGAACGCGAGCACTGCGTCGCGATCCGCGGCGGTCATGAGACGCACCTCCACCGACTGACCGTCCGGCAGCGCGACGGTCTTTGGATATTGGGCGGTCAATGTGTCGGTCGGCATGGTGTGTCGCTCCCTGATTCAGGTGAAGATTGGGTGTAGGAGCGGGCTTGCCCGCGAACTTGGCGATTCGCGGGCAGCCCCGCTCCCACAGGAATTATGCCCTCGCCTGCTCCGTGCGTTTGCGCGCGGCATCCAGCAGCTCCCCATACGTCGCCTGCGCCGCTTCGACGAGCCGGTCGATGTCCGGCAGCAGTCGGGGTTCGCAGATGTAGCTGAAGTACAGGTTCTGGTTGTAGCTGAGTATCGTAATACCGAGGCCGATATTGGCGCTCAGTACCAGCACGCCGATGGTATCGAGTACCCGGTGGCCGCACAGATACTGCGCCACCTGTACGCCGGGCACGTTGGTGCAGACGAAGTTGAGGCCGAAGTTCGGCGGCCGCCAGCCGCGGATGGACGGCATGACGGGCAGCGGGAATCGCGCGGCCAGCGCAGTCGGATCGCGTCGCGTGCCGACGAGTTGGGTGGCCATGAGCGCGACCGGCCAGGGCTCGGGCGCCGCGTTCTGCATGAGTGTGAGTGCCTGCGCCTCCTGATCCTGTTTGATGCGTTCCACTTCGGCACACACCGCACCGAGCCTCGTCACCGGGTTCATCGGCCACGCGGGCAGCATCGGAAAGATCGCCGACACCTGATTGCCGAGAGCGCCTTCCTGCGCCTCTGTGCGAACGTTCACGGGGCACATGATGCGCAGGTACTGATCGTCGACGCGCTCTTCGTGGGCAACGAGATAGCGCGCAACGGCCTCCGATACCACCGTGAGCACCACATCGTTGATCGTGCCGCCGAGCGCGCGGCGGATTTCGCGGATCTCGCCAAGCGGTGCCTTCATCCAGCGCAGCTGGCGCTTCGGGCCGACGAGACCTGCGTTGAAGGGTGCCATGACGGCGGGCTTCGACACGAACCGGCTCAGCACGCTGATCGCGCGTTGCATGAGGCCCGCCTGGCCGTCCGATGCACGCAGGGTTGCGAATGCGTTGCGTGCCGTCAGTCGCGCCATGTTTTCACGCAGTGCGCGCGTGAACAGTTCACCGCCCGTAGGGACCGGTTCCGGCGACCAGGGCTGCGCGGGCGGCGGCTCGACGTTGGCGCCTTTGGGATCGAAGTCGTACAACACCGTGGTGAGTTCCACACCCGATGCGCCATCGATCATCGCATGGTGCGTCATCTGCAGAATCAGGGTGCGGTCGGGCACGCCGGAGATGACATACACCTTCCAGAGGGGTTTCGAGCGATCGAGGATCGGCTCGTTCAACTCGATGGCCGCGTCGATGCCGTCCTGCAACGTGCTGCCGAAGGGCAGCGTGTGCGGAAAGACGTGATTGGTGAGATCGAAGTCCGGATCGTCGACCCATTCTGGGTGGGCGATGTTGAGCGGCACCTGCGCGAGCTTGCGCCGGTACGAGGGCACGAGGTGCAGGCGCGACTGGAAGTGCTGAAAAACCTTGTCGAAGCTCAGCTCGCCTTCGAGGACGTAGACCGACGAGATGTGCATCGGTCCGCTGGAGGATTCGGTGTACAGAAACGCGGCGTCTGCCTGGGTGAGTCGCATGACTGCTCTTCTTCTGGGTCCGACGAAGGACCACTATGCGGGCAGGCGCTGTCGCAATCAATCGCGGGGTGCCCCTATCACGGCATTGCAAGCGCCGTGGGAGCGAGCCTTGAGCGAGCAACGCTCGCGATTGCTTTCCCCGAATCAACGACTTGTCGCGATCAATGACCGCTATCGCTCGAACCTGATCGCCGGATCCTGATAGTAGCGGGCGTGCCAGATGCCTTCCTGTGGCTCATCGGGCAGCGGCATGCGCCAGCTGCGCACTTTGGCGGCCGACAGTCGCACTCGGTACAGACCGCGGGGCTCATTGATGGTGTTGTGCACGTAGGCCTCGGCCGCATCCGGCGGCACGTAGCGTGACGCGATGCGGCGGTACTGATCCCGCCACCGATCGTCGCTGCCCACGTCGTGCACCAGTTCGGCGCTTCCCTCGACGATCACCTTGCGGTACGGCAATGCCTGTTCGTCGATGCACAAGGCCACGCGTGGGTCGCGGCGCAGACAGCCGAACCATTCGGAGCGCTCGCGCGGCGTGAAGTAGATTGCACCCCCTTCGTGCAGGAACCAGATCGGTGTCACCAGCGGGCTGCCGTCGGGTCGCACCACGGCGATACGCATGACGATGCCGGGTTCTTCGAGGAAAGTGTTTCGCTCACGAATGCTCAGCGTCGGCATGCGGTAACTCCTGATGCTCCTGATGAATGGCACAGCGGATCGGTCCAGGCCAGAAAGTACCACCAATCGACTCAGGCCGGCCGCGGCCGAATCATGATCGGGGTGTACACGATGACGAACAGTAGGAATGCCGAAGCCCAGAGCAGCGCACCCAGTCCGACACTCGCGGCATAGTGCGCGGGAAGGAGTGCGGGGCCGAACACGCGCGCCGCGGCCCCGAGTGAGACCATCACGTAGGCCACCGTGATCGATGGTCGAACTGCCAGGGGACGACCGGTGTGTCCGAGGGCCACTCGGCTCATGACGCCGATGATCATCGTCCCGAAGGCACCGGCGGTGAGCGCGTGCAGCCAGTTCGCTGCGCTGGCAGCGGCAACACCGATCCAGAGTGCTTTGAGCAGGAATGCAACGATGAGCCACGCATAACCGACGTGCAGCACCCAGACGATGGGCTCATCGGCAGCCTTCCACCCCTGCCAGCGAATCAGTCGCAGCAGATGCACAATCGCAACCGCCGCCGCGCAGCCCGCGGCAAGCGCACCGTCCTTGTCGACGATGTCGATCAACAGCACCAGTGCCACCGCGGCGATCCCAAGCGCGTCGAGGATTGGCGTCGGCTCGATGGAGTGCGTGATGCCGCGGCGCGCCAGCGCGTTGCGCGTGAATGCGGGCACGATACGACCAGCGACCACCACCACGACGAGCGTGACGGTGTTGATGGCAAGGCGCAGACCGTCGATGGGTCCCCAATCGACCCAGGTCTGCTGGAGGTTGTGGAACAGCAGGTTGCCGGCGAGCAGCAACGCGAGCAGACCCAGAAAAGCGTAGTTGCGCCGGTTCTTCGCGCGAAACAGCGCGGGCGCGAGTGCAGCCGCGAGGACGGGCGCGAATGCGAGATCGATGAGTGCTCGCCAGCCGCTCGACCCTTCTATACCCGGTGCCATGGCGATGCGACCTGCCAACCAGACCAGCAGCAGCAGAGCAAGCCTGCGTCCAGCGATTGGCTGGGTAGCCGTCCAGTTGGGCACGGCCGTGAGCAGGAATCCAGCGATGGCGGCGAGCACGAATCCGTAGATCATTTCATGGCCGTGCCAGGCGGATGGTGCAAGCACGCTCGCCGCTGGCCAATCGCCCATCAAGAGTGCCCACACGAACGTCGACACGCAGACGATCGCGTACAGCGCTGCCGCCAGGAAAAACGGCCTGAAGCCCATTTCCAGCAGGGCAAACCGGGAGGAGCGATTCACGGGAGGCGACCCGAACGAATGTGAGGCGTGCCGGGAGCATAGCGCCCGGCTTCTGGCCTGTGAATCAACCTGATCGGTGTGATCAGCGGACTACCGTCGCTTCGTACCATGGCCACGCGCATGTCGCCCAGCGACATCGCAGGCTTCGTCGACCGTCTGGTTTACGAGCGCTGGCCTTTGCGCCAGAGGTCAATGTCGCTGGCCTCTCCTGGAGTAAGCAACCGCGCGTTCGGGAAGTACCGGTGGGCGGCGGTTGCTGACGCACCATCACTGAATTCGCCGAGCAGTAGCGGTTATCCCGTATAGGGTAGACGAGCGGCGTTC
>JBFKCZ010000218.1:0-5352 GCA_041620035.1 Pseudomonadales bacterium | reverse complement strand
CCGCTCGGCGCCGGTTTCGATGTCGACCACCACGGCATGCCATACCCCGGGCGTGGGCAAATGGTCGACGATGAGTTCTCCGGTGTCGGCATACAGCATGAGTTGATTGGTGCTGCGCCAATCGTGCTGCCACAGGCGGGTGAATCGCCCCGGACCTTCGTAGCGCCAGGCACCGATCTTGCCGTTGTTCGAATCGAATGCAACGAGGATGCGCCGGTCCTGATCGTAGAGTGGCGGGGCAATGATGTGGCCCGCAGGCTCGCCAAACGGCACGAACGCATCGCGGTCTTCGGAGTCGATCGTCGAAATACGAAAGACCCGTACGGGAGATTCGTGGAGTGCCGGCCCGAATCCCGAAGGCGTGCGCGTACCGATCGGCTGAGAGCCGAGCATGGCTCGTGTATCCCGGCTCTCGCCCATGTCCATGAACCACACGCAGTCGTCGCCGATGGTGCTGTCCCAGGCGAAGCCTTGGTCCTCGCCTGCGACCGCATAGGGCGCAGACCAGGATTCATCGAGCGTGAGCCGGCCCCAGGCGTAGACGAGCCGGCGGATCTCGGTGGGACTCGTGACATAGAGATAGTCGCGATCGCCGACCCGATCGGAAGAGAACCGGCCCACGCTGTTCCAGGGAAACTCGTAGCGATCGATGACAGTGAGATAAGGGTCGAGCACGGTGAACACCGCGCGGCGCGCCGGATCGTCGCTGATGTCCTTCATGACCAGATTGCCATCGCTCAGCACTACATGGCCGTTGTGCGCGTTATTGGTGGTCAAACGATGTTCGGCCACCACATGCAACTCCGGTGAGAGCCGGTGACAGTACGTGCCGTTGACGACGTACAGGTCGCCGTTCTCATGCACGCTGAGTGCCCCACACCAGTTGTGGCCGCCGCTTGGCAGCTTCGGTGAGCGGCGGATGGGTTCCAGCGTGTGCGGTTCCAGTTGCTCCACCCAGCCATGGGAGTCCTTGGTTTCACCGAACCGTGAGCCGCCTTGCAGATAGAGCTCACCCGGCGCGCGTTGCACGAACATTACGGGCCAGCGATTGCCGTCGAGCTCGCGGGTTTGCGCCACCAGCTTCTCGTTGGCGCCGATGGCGAGACCCGGTGCCCGCGTCACTTTCTGGCGCCGTGGGCCGCCGCATTCGGCCGGCCATGCCGACGGGTAGTAGCCGGCGAGCCGTGCGAGGAGGTGATCGCGAGCCGTCATGTCCTCCGTCCGGTGGGGTGCTACGCCCAGGTGGCGCCGGCTTCCGTCACGATTGCATCGACATCGCGCGGCAACAGCACGCCGGCCGTAACCGCTGCGTTCGCCGCGGCCGTGAACCGCTCGAGGAACTTCGCCTTGTCACCGTACAGCGTACGCAGTTGCGCGGGCGTGAACGGATGGCAGGAGCCGCGCAGAAACGCGAACACATCGTCGGCGAGCGGGATGGCGCTGTTCTGCGCGAGCGGCACCTGCGCCTGTGGCAATCGAATGCCGCCTTTGGCGATACCGTGTGCATCGCGCACGATGCTGGGTGGCGTGCCAGCGAATTCGATGAGGGGCTGCTTCGGAGGCGGTGTTCCTTCCGTGAGCCAGCGATGCATGTGGTGGAAGACGGCATCGTAGAGCGGCGTGATCGGAATGCGGTTGATGCCTTCCGGCAACGGCAACACGCGAATGCCATCGCGGATGAGCTTGCCCTGGCGGTCGGCCATGCCCTGTGCAGACACGTGGCACGTGCCGGCCGACTCCCAGTAGCGGAACGTATCGGTGTCGGGCTGCCGCACGGAATAGCAGGAAATTGCCTCGAGTTCCGAGTTGATCACGAACACGGGCACACCCAGATCATCGCGGAGCAGATTGCTGCCCTGCAGTCGTTGGCTTGCGGGCATCTTGGGTGCCGCGTTGATATCGACCACGGTATCGCCCACTTCGAGCGGGCTGCCGGTACCGAAATAGATGGCGAGAATGAATCCGTCGAACGCCCGGGTCAGCGGCTGAATGGCGTTGAGGTAGGTGCCGAGGCGGCCGGCGGACTGCGATGCGCCCTGTGCAACGACACGCTGAACCGCAAGCCCCGCCATCGGATCGACACCTTGCTTTGGTCGATCCTTGCCGATGGCGCGCGCGCCTTGGGTGAAGATGTCGTAGGAATAGTCGTCGCTGGGAATGGAGAGTGTGCCGTAGCGTGGCGGATCCCATGCGGCGAGCCCCTGGGGCGCCGGCGGCAGGCCCTCGATGCCCACCTTCTGGGTCGTGAGGCAGGCGAGCGCGTAACCGCCTTCGAACAGCTCACGACTCTCCGCCCCGAACAGATCGTGCCCAGCGGTCACGTTGTTCCACGTCAGCACGACGGTACCGTTGAATTTTCCTGCGTCGCGCGGGCGATACACGAGCATACGGGTGCGAAACGGCGCCTCGCCTGCCGGTTCCGCAGACCAGTGACCGTCGCGCGTGACCGTTGCACCGGGCGCGAGGCGGTACCGTGTCGCCCTGCCTTCGAGGAAGTACTCGGCCTCGGTGTAGCCAAGCGCCGCTACGTCGAGCGTGGATGCGGCGAACGGCCAGCCGCGGTTTCCGCCGGTGATGGGTCCGGTAACGTGGGAGAGGGCGGCGGCTGGTATGTTCATGATCGACTACCTCGGTGTGCCTTCGTAAGTGATGCGGACGATGTTGGCGTCGGTGCCTGCGAGGTGCAACGCCTGCACTCAGTTGTCGTTGCCAAGCAGCAGCGCAAAGGCGGCCTCGCGCACTTCCTGGCAGCGTCGATCGATCGACTCGATGTCGGCCCGGTCGAAACCGAGGGCCGCGAGGAGTTCAGCGTTGGCCTCTCCGAGTACCGGCGGCCCGCCCTTCACGCTGCCCGGCGTTCCGCTCAAGTGCACCAGATTACCCACCGTACGGGTCGGCCCGAACTGCGGTACGTCGACCGTGGCGACGTAGCCATTCAAATGGTTCTGCTCGTCTTCCAGCACTTCGTGCCAGTCCCGCACGCGTTCCCAGATCGCCTCCGGCTGCGTGCGCAGAAATGCATCCCACTCCGTCGCCGTCTTCGTTGCGAAGGCGCGCGCGAACGTGGCACGAATCTCCCGCGAATCTTCGAGCGAAATGCCTTCACCGAGGCGCTTGCCAGGCGTATTCCAGCGCGGATCGGCCGCGTGCTCGGGTATGCCGGCGAAGGTGCAGATGGCCTCCCACGCGTCCTGGGTCATCGTTTGGGCCAGCATGATCGCGCCGCCGCACTGTGTCGGGTAGATACCGTAGGAGCCCTTGATGTTGGGGTGATGCGCACCCGCCCGTTGCAGCCGTGCACCGGTCATGGCGACGTGCGTGAGCTCCCATTGCTGCAGCCACAGTTGTGTGCCGAGTGCGCTCGTTTGCACGCGCTGGCCGATACCGGTGCGCTCGCGCGCAAACAACGCGGTCATGGTCGCGAGTGCGAGGTGCATGGCACCGGCCGTGTCGGCGACGATCGCACCGAGTGCCAGTGGCGGGCCGTCGGGGAACCCCGTCATGTGTGACATGCCGCCGCGGGCGACTGCGGCACCGTCGAGCATGGCCTTCTCGGCGTCGGGTCCTTTGGGCCCGAAGCCGTTTACGGATGCGTACACGAGACGTGGAAAGCGCGCGTGCAGCGCATCGAAGCCGAGGCCCATGCGACCCAGTGCCGACTCGCGGTAATTCGTGAGGAACACATCCGCCGTCGCAAGCAGCGCATCCATCGCACGGCGTCCGAGTTCGGTCGTCATGTCGATGCACAGCGAACGTTTGCCGCGGTTGACGGCCACGAACTGCGGCCCGAGCGTCCCTTCGGGTGTCGGGTTGTCGTGGCCGCGGCCATAGCGGCTCGGATCCCCGATGGGCGGTTCCACCTTGATCACTTCCGCGCCCATGTCGCGGAGATAGAGCGCCGCGGCAGGGCCTTGCACGGCGAGTGTCATGTCCACGACACGGATCCCCGTCAGGGGTTCGTTCATGGCGGTGGCCTCACAATGCGTCGCGAATCGTGCGGCGGCCGAGCTGTGACATGTGCACTTCGTCCGGACCATCGGCGATACGACACACGCGCGCCGTTTCGAAGATGCGCGCAATGGGGGTATCCGACGTCACCCCCTTGCCGCCGAACGCCTGCATGGCACGGTCGGTCACGGCCTGGCACATGTTGGGGGCTACGACCTTCACCATGGAGATGTAGTCGCGGGCGCCTTTCGGCCCGAACTTGTCCATCTTGTCGGCAGCTGCCAGCACCAGCAGCCGGCACTGCTCGATCTCGCATCGCGATCGCGCGATGTCGTGCTGAATGCTGGTCTTCTCCGACAGCTTCTCGCCGAACGCCACGCGCTCATCGACGCGCTTGCACATGAGGTCGAGACAGCGCTGTGCCATGCCGACGAACATCATTGCGTACTGAAAGCGGCCGGGACCGAGCCGGCCCTGTGCGATTTCGAAGCCACGCCCTTCGCCGGCGATGAGATTCTCCGCCGGCACCCGTACGTTGTCGTAGAGCACCTGCGCATGGCCGCCGGGTGAATGCGGGTTGCCGAACACCGGCACGGCGCGTTCGAGTTTCACGCCGGGCGTGTCTTTCGGTACGAGAATCATGGAGAACTGCTTGTGTCGCGCCGCCTTCGGATCGGTCTTGCCCATCACCACGAAGATCTTGCAGAGCGGATTGAACGCATTCGACGTGAACCATTTGCGACCGTTGATCACGTACTCATCGCCATCGCGGACGATGGTGGTCTCCAGGTTCGATGCATCCGACGACGCCACGGCCGGTTCCGTCATCGAGAAAGCGGAGCGGATCTCGCCATCCAACAGTGGCTTCAGCCACTTCTCCTGCTGAAACTCGTTGCCGAACCGTGCCAGTACCTCCATGTTGCCGCGATCCGGCGCGCTGCAGTTGAACACTTCCTGCGCCCACGGTACCTGGCAGATCCGCTCCATGAGCGGTGCGAACTCGAGATTGCTGAGCCCGGGGCTGAACTCTTCGTAATCCTTCGGCAGGAACCAGTTCCAGATGCCGGCCTTCTTGGCCTTGGCTTTCAGGTCCTCGAACCACGGCGGATATTTCCAGAGGTTGGCCGGGTCGTGCACCCAGTGGCCGAATTCCAGTTCGCGCGGAAAGATGTGCTCACTCATGAACGCATCCACGCGGGCGCGCAGCTCCAGCACCTTGTCGGTCGGTTCGAAATCCATCATGTCCCCCCTGTCTGGCTTTTCGAGCCTACTTTACTGCAGCCGGGGTGCAACTCGCCTCATCTCACACTTCTTGCCAGTTACCACAGGACTTCATGGGCTGTGCCCAATCGCCGATATTCCCTATGCTGATCGGGGACGTTTGGTGCAGGGAGGATCAGGTTG
>JBFKCZ010000217.1:0-5362 GCA_041620035.1 Pseudomonadales bacterium | reverse complement strand
TCGCCCAGAAGTTGATCAACACGACCTGACCCTTGTACTCGTCCAACCGCAGGTTGGGCCCATCGAGGGTCTTCAACGTGAAGTCGGGCGCGGCGTCATTCACGCCGACGGCATTGGCATACAGGGGAAAACTCAACGATACGATTGCGGCCCAACGAACGAGGTTCATGGCTACTCCTTGACTGCCTACCTACACAATGGCGATCGACATGCTGTCGAAAAATCCTGCACCACCGACTGCATCAACTGGTGAGGGCACCGATTTCCGTTTCGGCCGATAGTTCGAACTGCCAGCATGGATCGCTCTGGAGCTCCCTGCGCTCGTCTGTGTGCCAATCCTTGGCACGCCAGTGGCGGACCGGGCATCCATCCCGATCGCGCCAGGGACACGTTAAATCCAATTCACTTTCGATCACTGGTAGGAGGACGTTAGACGAGGCTCGGGCGGGAAAATGCGCCAAACATCACATTTGACCCAGGGTATGACGCGGGTCGTTGCGGAATCGGGAGGGATTGCTCGATTTCACGGCGATGCGGCGTGTTTGTGGGAGCGCTTTGGGGGAGTCGTTAAAGTCGGATCGAAGCTTGTGGGAGCGGGCTTGCCCGCGAATGAACCAATGATTTCCTTACGTTCGTTCGCGCCCAAGGGCACTCCCACCGGGCTCCCACAAGGGCCGAATCAACCGCCGGTGACGCGTGCGAGACCTTCGGAGTAATGCAGTTTTCCTTCGCCATCGATGATGATCGCGTCGACGCCGGGGAACTTCGAGTTGATGAGGGCGAGACCCTTCTCGATGCCCATCACGAACACACTGGTGGAAAGCGCGTCCGTCATCGTCGCTTCGGGGCCGAGAATCGTCACGCTGCGCACTGCGCGCGCGGAGTCGCCCGTGGTGGGATCGATGATGTGGTGGTAACGGACGCCGTCCTGTTCGAAGTAGCGCTCGTAATCACCGGAGGTGGAGACCGCCGTATCGGCGAGCGGCAGCAGCACTGCCATCGCACCGGGCTTGCGGGGGTCCTTCACACCCACCGTCCACGGCTTGCCGTGCCGGTCGCCGATGATGCGGCTGTCGCCGCCCGCACCAACCATCCCTTCGGTGATTCCGCGCGCCAACAGAATGTCGATGCCGCGGTCTACCGCGTAGCCCTTCGCGATCCCCCCAAGATCGATGTACACGCCTTCATGCCGGTAGTGAATCGCGTTGTTCGGTGCGAATTCGATATGCCTATAGTCGATGGCAGGCAGCACGTCCTCGAGCGTGGCCGAGTCCGGGCGCACGGATTTCCGATAGTCGTAGTAGCGACCGGCGGACCCGAACGTCACGTCGAACGCACCGTTCGTGATGCGGCTGAACTCGACGCTACGCTGAATGAGCCGGTACAGCTCCGGAGATACCTCCACGGCGTCTTTCGCACCATCGCGATTCAATCGCGACAACTCGCTCGACTCGAGAAACGGGCTCATGGAATCGTTCACGCGCCACATCTCGGCCATCACCGCCGCGATGGCCGCACGCGCCGCCGCCTCGTCTTCGTGGTACACCTCGACGTGAATCTGAGTGCCCATGATGGGCTCGTAGTCCGAGTACCACTCCCCTGCGATCGCACGACACGACAGCAGGAACATCACGGCGGCGAATGAGGCCCTCAAGGACTGCTCCCGTACAATTCCGTCGGCGATGTTAGCATCTGCGCTTTTCGACACGGGGCCATCCATGGACATCAAAGACGGATTCGAAGCAACGGTTGGCAATACACCGCTGATCCGTCTCGCAAAACTTTCGGATGCCACCGGCTGCGAGATTCTGGGCAAGGCCGAGTTCATGAATCCGGGTGGCTCGGTGAAGGACCGGGCAGCGCTGTGGATGATTCGCGATGCGGAAGCGAGCGGCCGACTGAAGCGCGGCGGCACGGTCGTCGAAGGCACCGCCGGTAACACCGGCATCGGCATCGCACACATCTGCAATGCACGTGGCTACGGCTGCATCATCTACATGCCCGACAACCAGTCTCAGGAAAAGGTCGAGATCCTCGAAACCCTCGGCGCGGAAGTGCGGCAGGTGAAGACAGTGCCGTACAAGGATCCGATGAACTACCAGAAGCAGGCGGGCCGCTTCGCGGAAAGTCTCGAAGGCGCGGTCTGGGCCAATCAGTTCGACAACGTCGCCAACCGGCGTGCGCATTACGAATCCACCGGTCCGGAAATCTGGACTCAGACCGACGGCAAGGTCGATGCCTTCACGGCGTCGGTCGGCACGGGCGGCACGCTCGCCGGCGTCAGCCGCTACCTGAAGGAACGCAACCCAAAGATCCGCATCGTGCTCGCGGATCCGCCCGGCAGCGCCCTCTACAGCTGGGTGAAGACCGGCGAGGCTGTCATGAGCCCCGGACCGTCCCTGACCGAAGGGATCGGCAACAGCCGGGTCACCGACAATCTCGAAGGCTCGCCGATCGACGATGCGATACAGATTTCGGATCAGGAAACGGTGTCGATGGTCTACGACCTGCTGCGCACGGAGGGCTGGTTCTTCGGCTCCTCTACGGGTGTGAACGTAGTCGCCGCGGTGCGCGTCGCCCAGCAGCTCGGTCGCGGCCACACCATCGTCACAGTGCTCTGCGATGGCGGCGGCAAGTATCAGTCGAGACTCTTCAATCGCGAATGGCTCGCTGGGCGCCAGTTGTATCCGGAGAACCCCTTTAGGGTTTGAGCGGGCGCGCCTGATATGATCGATCCATGATCCGTCATGGCACCCTCGTGAGCCTGGCGTTCATCGCCATGCTCTCCTTCGCCGCAGCCGGTCGCGCGGCGGCGCCACAGGTATGGCTGATGGAACTCGAAGGCGCCGTCAGCCCCGCGACCGCCGACTACTTCATTTCCACCCTCGACGACGCGCAAGCCGCCGGTGCGACGGCGCTCATCGTGCGCCTCGACACACCCGGCGGCCTCGACAGTTCGATGCGCGACATGATCAAGGAGATCCTGGCATCGACCATTCCGGTGATCTTCTACGTGAGCCCGGACGGGTCGCGTGCCGCCAGTGCCGGCACCTGCCTGCTATATGCCAGCCACGTCGCCGCCATGGCGCCGGCCACCAACATCGGATCGTCGACACCCGTGAGCATCGGCGGACCATCGAGTCCGTTCCCGTCGCCGGCCAAGCCCCAAGGGGATGACAAGACAGACGAAGGTGAATCGCAGCCCGTGGGCGGCGGCACCGCGATGGAACGGAAGGTCATCAACGATGCGGTGGCGTACATCCGTGGTCTTGCCCTGCTGCGCGGACGCAACGCCGAATGGGCGGAAAAGACGGTGCGCGAGGCGGCCAACCTGACGGCGACCGACGCGCTCGAGCAGAACGTGATCGACCTGATCGCGCCCGACCTCGATGCGTTGCTTGCCGCACTCGAAGGCCGCGAAGTGAAGATGAACGGCGGCACCATCACCTTGACGTTGGCCAACGCAGAGATCACGCGGCTGGAACCGGGCTGGCGCTACGAACTGCTTGCGTTCATCACCGATCCCAACATGGCCTACATCCTGCTGATGGTGGGCATCTACGGCATCATCCTCGAGTTCTACAACCCTGGCATGGGCATTCCCGGCGTCACCGGCGTGATCTGCCTGTTGCTGGCCGCCTACGCGCTGCAGATGCTGCCCGTGAACTATGCCGGGCTCGCGCTCATGCTGGTCGGTATCGCGCTGATGGTGGCCGAGGCGTTCACCCCGAGCATCGGCGTGTTCGGCGTGGGAGGTGCCATCGCGTTCGTGATCGGTTCGATCATTCTCATGGACACCGATCTGCCCGCATATCAGATCTCCATACCGATCATTGCCGCGTTCGCGGCCAGTTCCATCGGTATATTCCTGTTCGCGCTCGGCGCCGCGATACGCGCACGCCGCACCGACGTAGTGACGGGTAAGGAAGCCATGGTTGGCGCTGCCGCCAGCGCCATCGCCGACTTCGAGGGAAGAGGTCGAGTGCGGGCCTTCGGCGAGGTGTGGCAGGCCGAAGCGTCCAAACCCGTTCACAAAGGCGCACGACTCAAGGTCACCGGGGTCGATGGACTCGTGCTGAAAGTAGAACCCGAGGAGTAACACCAATGGATATCTTCACCATCGTACTGGCCGGTATTGCACTGTCGCTGCTCGCGAGCACCTTCCGCGTGCTGCGCGAGTACGAACGCGGCGTGGTCTTCATGTTGGGGCGCTTCTACAAGGTGAAGGGCCCTGGCCTCGTCATCGTCATTCCGATCGTGCAGCAGATGGTGCGCGTCGATCTGCGCACGCTCGTGCTCGACATACCCACCCAGGACCTCATCACGCGCGACAACGTGTCAGTGAAGGTGAACGCGGTTCTCTATTTCCGCGCCGTCGATCCCGAGCGCTGCATCATCAACGTCGAGGACTACATGGAGGCTACCGGTCAGCTCGCACAGACCACTCTGCGATCGGTGCTCGGCCAGCATGAACTCGATGAACTGCTCGCGGAGCGAGACAAACTGAACGAGGACATCCAGAAAATTCTCGACGATCAGACCGACGTGTGGGGCATCAAGGTGTCGAACGTGGAGATCAAGCACGTCGACATCGACGAAAGCATGATCCGCGCGATCGCCAAGCAAGCCGAGGCCGAACGGGAGCGGCGGGCCAAGATCATTCACGCCGAAGGCGAGTTTCAGGCGTCCCAGCGCCTGGTCGACGCGGCCAGCACGCTGGCCACGGCGCCAGGTGCCATGCAGCTTCGCTATCTGCAGACACTGGCGGGCATCGCCGGCGAGAAGAGTTCGACCATCATATTTCCGATGCCCATCAATGTGATGGAGATGTTCAGCAAGGTAGCCGGCGATACGCCAAAGGCTTCGACCTAGAGCCTAGGGCGGCAACAACTCCCGGGCAGCGGCCGGAATCTTCTCCGGCAACACCTGCACACCGCGTTGTGCCGCGGCTCGCGCGATCAGTTCCGCGACCTTGTTGGGATCGCTGACGTTCGCTGCCCGGATCTCGGCGACCACGGCGTCGAAGAAACCGGCAAAAGCGCCCGGCGCGATGATCAGCAGCATGCGTGCGGGTTCATCCGTCGAATTCCAGAATCCGTGGAGCTGCCCGCGCGGCAGCACGACCAGCGTGCCCGCTGTGCCACTGACAACCTGCTCGCGTTCGAGAAAATCGACGCGACCCTCCAACACGTAGAAGTACTCGTCCTCCGCGGAATGAATGTGCGGCGGCGCACCGAACGTGCGCGGCGGCACGGTGAGTTCCAGTACCGCAGTGCCACTCGGCGTGTCGTGCACATCCGCGAGAATCGACGTCGCGTGGCCGGGGAACGGAATGACCGCGATCGAACCCGGCGTCACGAGT
>JBFKCZ010000216.1:0-5384 GCA_041620035.1 Pseudomonadales bacterium | reverse complement strand
TGTGGGAGCGGGCTTGCCCGCGAACGGCCAAGCGCCTTGCCCGCGAATAACTCGTTGAATCGCAAAGCCCCGTTCGCGGGCAAGCCCGCTCCCACAAGTTTCGATCCGACTTTAACGACACCCTCCTTGAGAAGGCGCCTTTAGGTTCGGGCCGGGTTTGTAAGAGCGAGCCTTGAGCGAGCAACGCTCGTGATTCCCATGCTCGCGATGCTTCCTTGCAGATCAGCGGCCTATCGCGACCAAGGGTCGCTCCCACAATGGCCTGCTAGCGCGCGTACTTCGGGACGGACGCAGACGCCGCGCGCTGTACGAGCGCGAGCGTCTGCTCGACCACGCTCACATCGGTGATCAGGGGCTCGAACGTCACCACCTTGGTCCGGTAGTTGATGATCGCCGGCAGTACCGGCACGTTCGCGGCCTGGGCGATCAAAGCAAATCCTCGCTTCCACTCGCGCACTTTCGTGCGTGTTCCTTCCGGTGTGATGCCGAGGACGAGGTGGGAGCGTTCGTTGAACTGTGTGACGAGTTGTCCGACCAGTCCCTGAGGTGATGAACGGTCGACCGGAAGACCGCCGAACGCGTACATGAGGCGGCGCAGCGGGCCTTCGAACAGGGAACGCTTCGCGAGGAACGATGCACGCAAGCCAAGACCGAGTACCACCGCCATCGCCAGCACGAAATCGACGTTCGAGCTGTGGGGCGCTACCGCGACGATCAACTTGGCGCGGTCGGGGAATGCACCTTCGATGCGCCAGCCCATGGTGCGCAGCACAGTGCGGCCGAGGGCCATCGTGACACGATTGCCTCTCGACGGGACGTTTTGCCCGAGATGTTGCCAGCGCATGTTGCGAGCGGCGCGCAGTTATTCGGGTTTCGTCAGTTTCAGAAAGAACTGATCCGTCTTGCCGCGGATTGCCGGATCGAACACGCCGAGCGTGTGGTCGTCGGCGGGATTGCGGAGGGCGTCCGACTCGGTGACCGTGAAGCCGGCTTTGGTCGCCATCTCGATGGCGATGGATTTTTCGATCCGGTGCAGGGCGGTGTTGTCCGCACCTGCGACGCCGACATGGTCGATGATGCCGAGCGCACCCCCGGGCTTCAGAAACGCCATCGCCACACCGAGAAAACCAGCCGCCGCTTCGGGGCCCTGACCGTTGTAGACGTCGTGGAAGTTGAGCGCAGTGATCGCGGCGTCGACCGAGTTGGGTGCAAGGCCCAGATCCCTCACCTCCCGGTCGAGGCGCTTGACGTTGGGAAGCCGGTCGTTGGCGAGGCGTGCCGTCATGGCTTTGTCGTTGGCACCTTCGCGCATCTTCAGGACGTATTCGCCGTTCTGCGCGTAGACCGTGCCAGTCGGGCCCACCGCGTGTGCCATCACCTCGGTGAAGTAGCCGCTCGCGGCAATCAGGTCGACAACTGTGTCGCCTTCGCTGACCCCCAGAAAAGCCATCACGGCCTCGGGTTTGCGATCCGCATCGCGTGCGCGGTCTTCCGCGGGGCGGGCGGGATCCTGGAGCGCGGTCGCGAGCGATCGCGGTGCCTCCGCTTGTACGGGCGCCGTCGATGTCAAGACAGCGAGCAGAATGAAGCAGGTCAGTCGGCGCATTGCGGCCTCCGGATTCGAGGCGCTCTGAATACCACAGATTCGGGCGCGGGCGTTAACCTCCGACTTCGAGCCTGTCCAGCACCGTTGCCGCGTGGCGATGGACATACGCGACCATCCGCTGCAGGTAGTCCGCGTGGCCGAGTTCCGGGCGTGCGCTGATCCAGCCGATGGTCGCCAACGCCCGAATCAGCAGGAACAGCGGCAGCAACGCAACCGTCGCGTCGCCGAGTGGCCGTACCTCCCGGTATCCCGCGACCAGCGCATCGCGCAGACCGGCGAAGTCGGGGCGCTCCTGGAAGTTCTTGAGCGCTACGGCGAGATCGTAAACGTGCCACCCGAACCCCGCGTCGTCGAAGTCGATCACGTGGAGGTCTTCATCGTGAACGACGATGTTGCCGGGGTGGAGGTCGGCATGGATGAGACTGTAGCTGTCGGGCCCCGTTTCGAGTCTTCGCAGCACCTGGAAGATGCGATGACGCAGAGCGTCGAACTCGCGCGATTGGCGCGATGTGAGCGCCGGCGCTTCCCAGAATCGACCCCAGAACGGCCTTTCGCCCATGAGTCCGTCGGCATCGAGGGCGTGGCGCGTGAACCCTTCGGGACGCACCCATGCGGCCGCCTGATTGTGCATGCGGCCCATCAGCCCGCCGAGCGCGCGAAACCGCGCGGCAACGGAAACCGGGTCGGCGGCGGATTCGATCAGTCCCCACATCACATCGCCGTCGACCCACTCGAGCATCCCGGCGTAGCGCATTTCGTCGCCGAACGCGACGTGCGCGTAGCCACCGCCCGCGCGGGTCAGCCTGGGTGTGGGCACATCCATGCCCGCGGCGCGCAATGCGCTCGTCCATGCCTGCTCGGAAACGAGTTCGTCGTAGCTGTGGTAGCCCGGACGGTGCAGGCGCAGTACGAACTTCGCACCATTGCTGGTCTCCACGCGGAACACGACGTTTTCCGAACGCGACACTTCCTCGATTCGCGGTCGATCGAGATCCCAATGGGTGAGTGCGTGGGTCGCGGCGCGCAGGCGGGCTGCGTCATCCATTCAACTGCCCGAGTTCGCGCAATGTCGCTTCGAAAGTCAGCAGAAATCGCTCGGCGTCGGTGCGCGAGAAAACGAGCGGCGGCCTCAGTTTCAACACGTTGTTGTAGGCACCGGCGTTGCTGATCAGGTAACCCTTGTCTTTGAGCGCGTTGACGATGCGGACGGCGCCTTCGCGATCCGGCGCCTTACTCGCCTTGTCGCTCACCCATTCGAGACCCACGAAGAGGCCCTTGCCACGCACGTCACCGAGTGCGGCGCATTTCGGCGCGAACGCCGTGAGCCGGTCTTTGAGGAACGCACCTACGTCGCTGACACGTTCGAGCAAGCGTTCGTTTTCGATGACGTCCAACACGGCATTGCCGGCGGCCGCCTGCAAGGGGCTCGAGGCGAACGTGTTGAAGTAGCGGTACTCCTTGCGGAATGTCTCGACCAGTTCGCGGCGCGCTGCGGTCGCAGCCAGAGCAATTCCCGCGCCCAGCGGTTTGCCCATCGTGACGATGTCGGGCACGACGTCCATGAACTCGTAGCCCCACCAGCGTCCGGTGCGGCCAAGGCCAGCCTGTACTTCATCGCAGATGAAGAGTCCGCCGGCGTCGCGCACGACTTCGGCGGCTCGCTTCATGAATCCGGCGGGGATGTTGGGCAACCCCTCGTTGGCGAGTATGGGACAGACCAGCATGCCGGCGAACGGCACGCCGTCGCGGCGGAATGCCGAAATGACGTCTTTGACCCGATCGAGGTAGAACTCGGTTGGGTCCTGATCTCCCGTGTAGCGATAGGTTTCCGGAAACGGAATCGTACGGATGTCGCCGGTCGTCGAGGTTCGATGCGTGAGCTTGCGCACCTCGGTGCTGTTGCCGTGGTACGCCTCGTTCGTGCAGATGATGCCCCGCCCGCCGGTCGCCGCCCGCGCCATGAGCAGCGCCACCTCGTTCGCTTCGGTGCCGGTGCAGCTGAACACGACACTCTCGATGGAGTCGTGGTGGATCGCGGTCAGCCGTTCCGCGTACCGGACGACACCTTCGTGAAGGTATCGGCTGTGGACGTTGAGCGTTGCGACCTGGCGCGACACGGCCTCGACGACATGCGGGTGACAGTGACCTACGCTCGGAACATTGTTGTACATGTCCACGAAGGGGCGCCCCGTGTCGTCGTACAGGACCACACCTTCGCCGCGCACCAGGTGCACGGGCTGATCGTAGAACAGCGCTGCGCCTCGACCGAGGGAGTGGTTGCGTCGCGTGAGCAGGTCGGATGTCTTGCTCGTCATCGGCTGACCATCGTGATTCGTCGGCGGGAATTGTTGCACCACGCGGACGCTTTCGATAGCGGACGGTCTGTCCCGCCGCGGAATTGGGGTACCATCGTCGACAATGTCTCGCATCCTCCCCGGTACCGGCCCCGGTAAGCAGCGCTCCCGCAAGAAGCGGCGTCCCTACCGATGGGCAGACTTCGATGACGAGGAACTCCTGGAACTCCGATTCCGCGACCTGCGACTGCGGGTTTCCGACAGCCTCGCGCAGCCGGAGGTACAGGCGCTGTATGCCGAACTCGAACGGCGCGACATTGGCTTCCGGCCGCACGTCTGGCTCTCGGAAGAATGGTTTTCGCCCGACGGTGTCCCAGGTGTTGCGATCCCCTTCTTCGTCGCCCATCCGCGGTTGCGGCAACTCGAACGCCGGATGATGGGTGAGGTGGAAGGCGGCAGCCGCCTGTGGCGGCTCCGGATTCTGCGGCATGAAGCGGGCCACGCGCTGGATACCGCATTCGGTCTGCGCCGTCGCGCCGACTGGCGCGCCGTCTTCGGCCCGGCATCCGCGCCATACCCGCGTGACTACACCCCGCGCCCGAACAGCCGCGAGCACGTGCTGCACCTGGGGCATTGGTATGCCCAGAGTCATCCCACCGAGGACTTCGCCGAGACGTTCGCGGTCTGGTTGCAGCCAAAGGCGCGTTGGCGCCGGGAGTATGCGGATTGGCCCGCGCTGGACAAGCTCGAGTTCGTCGATCGGCTCATGGCCGAAGTCGGCGGGGCGCGAGCAAAGGTCCGCGATCGATCGGTGATCGAACCGCTATCGGACAATACTCGCACCCTTGGTGCGCACTACCGGCGCAAGCGCGCGCACTACGACCGTGTCAACCGGCGCTACGACGACTGGCTGGCAAGAGCATTCGTAGCCCGCACACGTCGGCCCCGCGGCGTTTCAGCGGGTCGGTTCATCCGTGAGATTGAACCACAGCTGCGGCGCTTGTTGGTGCGCCGCACGCGCATGCATCCTTATCTGGTGGACCATGCCATCGACACCGTAGTGAGTCGGTCGCGGCAGCTCGACCTCGTGCTGCGCGGCCCGCGGCGGGAGATGAAGCGCCGCGTGGTTCGACTCCACGAGCGAGTGGTGCTCGACGTATTGCGTCGCAACCGGGAGAACTACGCTCTATGAAGAAGAAGCGCATCCTCATCATCACCCACGAAGCACCATCGACCGAGCTCGCCGATCTCGCCGACAACGAAGACTGTGTGACGGAGTTTCACGTGTACTCGACGCTACTGGATCTGGGTCACAACGTGCGCCTCATGGGAATCGGCGATCGACTGACCGACCTTCGAGAGACCATTCAGGAGTGGAAGCCGCACGTCATTTTCAATCTCATGGAGGAGTTCTCCGGCATCGTTTCCTACGACTACTATGTCGTTGCGTACCTCGAACTGCTGCGCCAGCGCTACACCGGCTG
>JBFKCZ010000215.1:0-5392 GCA_041620035.1 Pseudomonadales bacterium | reverse complement strand
CGAGGCCACGACATGGCGACGTACCAGCGTTGGGTCAGCCGCGAGTTCGCGGTGACGACTCACCGCCGATTCGATCGACAGTCGGCATTGGCCCGCATGCAAGGGCTTGAGCAAGAACCGGAAGATCTGCCCGAAATTGATCAGATCGATCAGCACCTGAGCGTCGCTGCGATCGCTGGCGACGATCGTGATGAGCTCCGGCACGTGCTGCTTCAACAGCGCCGTGAGGTGGGAGATTTCGTGCTGGCTCACGGCCATGTCGGTCACCAGCACACCAATCGCGTGCTTCTCGAGCGCCGCAACCGCACCATCGAGATCCGTTGCTACATGCAGGCGATGGCTGCCATCGAGTGCCTGCTCGAGCATGTCCACCATCGCCTGATCGGTCGTCAAAGCGAGCAAATCGACGTCGCGGATCTCGTTTGTCCTGCGCGCCGCACGTTTCGGCGAGGCGGATCGCGGTCGCAGGCGAATGGGAACCGTCTCGTGCTCCGGCGATGGCGTCACCTTGGGCGGCTTCGGCGCATCCGACGCCTTGGGAGGCTGCGGCTCTGCGCGCGCCGCTCGTTGACTGAGATCGACGGGCGGCGCAGTCCGCGCGGCGCGCTTTGGTTCGGGTTCGATCGGCCACAGCTCGATCAGCTCGTGCTCTTCGTCCGGCGTTTCTACCCGTGCTGCGGGTAGCGCTTGCGGCGCCGGTGACGGCACCTCGGGCAGCGGCTCGATGGCAACTATCTCTTCGATTTCTTCGGCTTCTTCGCCTTCTCCGCGGGCGTGGCGCGCTGCTTCCGCGGCCAGGCCCACCGCGCGCTTGAGTTCGTCGCTCGGGCACGGTTTGGTCAGGTAGCGAAATACTTCGCCTTCGTTGATCGATGCTTCGATCGCCTTCAGGTCGGCGTAGCCGGTGAGCAGTATGCGCATCGAACCCGGCGCGAGCTCCTTCACCTGCTTCAACACTTCCACACCCGTCATGCCCGGCATGCGCTGGTCGGAAACGATCACGTCGACGGCCTGATCGCGCAGCAGGTCGAGCGCCTCGGCGCCCGAGTTGGCGAGCAGGACTTCGTAGTCGCGCCGGAACATGGCGCGCATCGACGTGAGCACGCGACGCTCGTCGTCCACGAACAGTACGGTACCGCGCCTGGTTTGCGTCGCGGCCTCCACGCTACGCGGCCTCCGCGTGACTGCGACGCTCGATCGGCAACAGGATGCGCATCTCCGTGCCGCGTCCTACGACGGAATCGATCTCGATCTGACCACCGTGTTCGTCGACGATCTTGCGGACGATGGAGAGGCCAAGGCCCGTTCCCTGGCCCACCGGTTTGGTGGTGAAGAAGGGATCCATGATCTTGTCGAGATTCTCCGACGGGATTCCGCACCCGGTGTCGCGCACACCGATCTCGACGAAATCGTCGCGCTTCCTGGTACGAACGGTGAGCTTGCCCTTGCCGTCCATCGCCTGGACGGCATTCGTGATCAGGTTGATGAACACCTGGTTGATTCGCGAGGGCGCACAAAGAATCAGCGGCACCTGATCGAGGTGCTTTTCCACTTCCACGCCGTACTTGAGGAGGTTCTTGGTGATGAGCAGCGTCTTCTCGAGACCCTCGCGAACGTCGAAGCGGTCTTCCGCAGCACGGTCGATGCGGCTGAAATCCTTGAGACTCTGGACGAGTTCACTGATCTGATTGAGACCGTCCGTGCTGTCGGATGAAAGGTCCTGAATCTCCTCGATGGTCTCGACCGCCGCGTCCGGATCGAGCGTCGCGGCGAGTTCATCCAACGCAGCTCGGATGACGACGGGCGATGTGTTGCCTTCCTTCACGAGACGCACGACCGCCGCGGCTCTCTCCAGCACGCCGCGCAGCTCCTCGACGTTCTCCGCGGTGACCGTCGTGTTGTTGAGGACATACAGGAGCGGCGTGTTGATCTCGTGCACGACGCCGGCCACGAGCTGGCCCAACGACGACATCTTTTCCGCCTGCACGAGCTGAACCTGACTTTCCTTCAGATCGGCCAGCGCCTGTTCCAGATCGACCGTACGCTCCTGCACGCGCTGCTCGAGGGACTCGTTCGCGCGTTCGAGATCCTCGTGCGAACGATTGAGATCGCGATAGCTCAGCTGCAGCCGGAATCCGAAATAGCCGAGCACCAGCAGCAGCAATGCCGTGTAGACGTTCAACAGCACGCGGGAGTCGTTGACGGTGCCGAGTCGGTACAGGTGATCGCGTGTCACGAGTTCACGGAGATCCGCAACCTGGCGCTGGAATCTTCCGCTCGTGATGTCCGCGATGCTGCTCTCCATTTCGGTACGCGTCGGCACCAGCGCGCGCATGGACTCGATCAGGCCGAGGAATACTTCACGGTCGACGGCCGTCCGCGACTGCGGGCCGCCCGCGATGCGATCGGCGATACCGTCGATCTGAGCGAGATCGCTTTCCCCGCCCCGCTGCGCCCGCTCGAGCACCTGTTGTGCGGCGCGAAACGTCGAATCCGCCTGACTCGCCTGACCGCGTTCACGCAGCTGCTGCACGTAGGCGCGGCTCTCCTCTGCGAGCCGATCGCGATTCTGCAGGAACGACTGGTGGTTGCGACGGAACGTGTCGGTGCGATCGGCAAACCAGCGCGTCGACTGGTCGAGCGTCACGAACTTGTTCCAGATTTCGTCGACCGAGGTGTGCTGGTAGGGGGAGTCGTCGATGGAGTTGAAGGCACGTTCCGACGCCGCTCGAAATCTCTGCGATGCCGATGGCTCGGTTGGGTACAGCACACCGAGATCCTTGCCAACGGCATCGACACTCGCGCGCATCTGCGACTGCAGGCTCGACAGGCGGGCATCGTGATCGACATTCAGGTTGCGCGCGTTCAAGGTCTCGCGTTCGATGGCCAACCCCAAATCGCGCAGTTGCCGAACGGATTGATCGAAGTGGCGGCGGACGTCTTCGTCGACGTTGGTCGACAGCAGCACGAGAACGCCGAGCAACGCGATGGCCAGCCCGGTCATGGACAGGTTGAAGACAAACCGTACCATCGTGTCGTTCCCTCGCTATCGTCCTTTCGCGGGCTGCGACGCTAAAGCCCATAGCGACAAAGCCCACGGCGCCGCAAACACGCAGCCGACATCCACGAATACGTATAGCGAGTCTAGAGGCGTACTCCCGTTCGATCTGTGCGGTGGCGGCACCGCGCTTCGTGACCGAGGTCACAGCTCCGGGGAAGCTCTGCACGAACCCCTCGCCCCGGATAAGAGGTTCCTGGGTTGAATAGACCGTCACTACGACCAACTCTATGATGGCGCGATGCACAAGAATCGAACGCTGTTCGAAGACGCCATAGACATACCGTTGTGGCTCGAGGCCGATCGTGCCACCCCGTATGCCGAGCGCGTACGCCGTGATCGCCGTAGCGCACATGGCCGCTCGGAGTCGCCCGCACTCGAACTCCTGCGGCAATGGTGGGATGACAACGGCCCCGCCGAGGCAGGCCCGGGTGCCACGTTCGAACGAGTCCGGCGCTTGATCGCGGCTGCGATGGTGTGTATCGGCACGCTGGCAGGCTCCGCTCTGGCCGCGGCCGTGCTGCACTACGATGGCACTCACCCGGTCAACGCGGTCACCGCATTTTCTCTGCTGGTGGGCCTGCAATGCGTGACGATCGTGATCACGCTGGTGCTGGTGCTGCCGGCCATCCCGGGCCTGCGTTCCACCCAGGCGATGCTGGGGCAGATCAATCCCGCCACCATCGTCGCCGCCATCTTCAAGCGCGTCGCCGGTGCGCGGCTGCCGCAACAGGTTCAGATGCTGCTCGATTGGCACGGTGGTCGGGCAGCCGCGAGCCTCTTCTCCAAGTGGCAGCTGCTCAAGTGGTCACAGGCGTCCGCCGTCGCTTTCAACGCAGGCGCGATCGCCACCGCGATGCTGCTCGTGACGTTCACCGATCTCGCTTTCGGATGGAGTACGACGCTGAACGTCTCCGCGGAAGACATGCAGCGGTGGATTGCGATGATCGCAGCACCCTGGTCACCGTTTTTACCCGCGGCCGTGCCGAGCGCCGAACTCATCCAAGGCTCGAGATTCTTCCGCTTGGAAGGGTCCGCGGCCACACTCGGCGCACCCGAGGCGTATACGGGCTGGTGGCCGTTCCTGCTCGTCGCGACGATCGTTTACGGACTGCTGCCGCGGCTGGTGCTGCTGACCGTCACGCACACGCGCCTGAATGCGGCGATCCGCGCCCTGCTGCTCGAAGATGCCAGGGTGGCGGCACTGCTCGACCGGATGGCCGCCCCGGCGCTGAGCACGGCGGCGACCGAACGCGAAACGCCGCGGGCACTGCGTTCCACAGGGCAAACCAGCCATCCGAGAGTCGATGGCCGCGACGCCGCTGCAATCATCTGGTCGGATGCGATCGAATCGGAAACCGCGAAGACGCGCGCCCGCGACGTGCTCGGGTTCGAAATCGCGCACGAACCCGTTGCGGCGGGTGGCGGTGCAACCCTCGCGGAAGACATGGCATCGTTCGACCGGCTCTGCGCCGTGCGACCCGGCATCGTCATCGTCTTCGTGCGCGCCTATGAGCCGCCACTGCTGGAACTGACCGATACGCTGGCGACACTTCGCAGCCGACTCGGCAACGCGACGTTCATCGTCCATCCCGTGCCGGAACCTGGCACCGAACTCGTGGAATCGGATGCCGAAACCTGGGCGCGCACCATCAACTCGTTGGGCGACCCCCGCACCTACGTGGAATCAGGCACGTGACCGTCCCACGATTCGCCGTCGTCGGCCATCCCAACAAAGGCAAGAGCAGCATTGTCGCAACACTCGCCGAAGACGACAGCATCGCGATCTCACGCGATCCGGGAACCACGGCGCAGGCACGCGCGTTTCCGATGCGCGTCGACGGTACACCGTTGTACGAGCTGATCGACACGCCGGGATTTCAGCGCGCTCGCGAAGTTCTCGCCTGGCTCATCGATCACGACCGCGGCGCCGAAGCCCGACCCGAAGTCGTGGCGCAGTTCGTCGATTCACATCGCGCAGACGCCCGCTTTCGTGACGAGTGTGAGTTGCTGACACCCATATTGAGCGGTGCCGGCATCCTCTATGTCGTCGACGGCGCCCACCCCTACAGCCGCGAGTACGAAGCCGAGATGGAGGTGCTGCGGTGGACGGGCCGCCCGCGCATGGCGCTCATCAATCTGATCGGGCGCGGCGACCACGTCGATCAGTGGCGGCGTGCGCTCGACCAGTTCTTTGCCATCGTGCGCGTGTTCGATGCGGTACGCGCGGACTTCGACAAACGCCTCGATCTGCTACGCGCATTCGGCGAAGTACACGAACCGTGGGCGCCCGCGCTGCGGCATGCGGTGGAGATCCTGGAAGGCGAGCGGCGG
>JBFKCZ010000214.1:0-5416 GCA_041620035.1 Pseudomonadales bacterium | reverse complement strand
TTCCCACAGGGCCTCCGATCCATCATTCAGCCAGACCCTGCGCTGATCAGCTCCTCCGCATACTCCCGGGTCTTCTTCGTGATTTCGCGGCCACCCAGCATGCGGGCGAGTTCCTCGATGCGCGGCTTGCCCGTGAGCGGCTCGAGGAAGGTTTCGCCAGCCTCGGTCTTGCCCACGCGCAGGTGATGGGTGCCGCGTGCGGCCACCTGGGGGGCGTGGGTCACGCAGATCACCTGCGTGTGCCGGGCGAGATCCTGCAGGAGGCGTCCGACCACGTCGGCGGTCGTGCCGCCGATACCGACGTCGGCTTCATCGAGCACGAGTGCAGGCAACCGTGCCTTTTCCGCAGCAACGACCTGGATGGCGAGGCTGATGCGGGAGCGCTCGCCACCGGAGGCGATCTCCTTCAACAGGCCGGCGGGAAATTTCGGATTGGTCTTGACGAAGTAGTCGACGGTGTCGATACCGGACTCGGATTCGGTATCGCCGAACACGAGTTCCAGCGCACCGCCCTTGATGCCAAGTTCGCGGATCAGTTCACCAACGGCGCGTTCGAAGCCTTTTGCGGCCTTGCGGCGCTTGGCGGACAAAGCGGCTGCGAGCTTGCGGTAGCGAGCGGCGGATTCCTTCACGGCGTCGCGCAGGCTGTCGAGCGAGGTCTCGTCGGCTGCGAGCCCCTGCAACTCGTCCGCCAGTGCGCGCGCATGTGCCGGCAGCGCCTCGGGCCGCACCCGGTGTTTGCGCGCGAGATCGGTGATCAGGTCGAGGCGCGAGGCGATGCGTTCGAGATCGGCCGGCTCGCGCTGCAGCGTGTCGGCGTAGTGACGCAGTTCGGCGTTCGCTTCGTCGAGGTGCGTCAGCGCCGTGCGCAGCAGTTCGCGCGCCGCGTTGAGTTGCGCGTCCCCATCTTCGATGTCGTCGAGAGAGCGCAATACGCGGATGAAGTCGGCCAGGCCCGCGTCGGTGTCGCCCTCGAGTACAACCAGTGCCTGGGCCACCTTCTCCTGGGTTTCCTCGATGCGCGACAGATGCTTGAACTGCCCGCTGAGCGTTTCGTGCTCGCCGTCTTCCAGGTGGAGTTCGAGAAGCTCGGTCACCTGGTAATCGAGCAGCTCGCGGCGATCGCGCGCGGCGGCGATGCGCGCGGTCACGTCGTCCAGGGCGATCTGCGAGGCACGCCAGGCGCGGAACATTGTGGTGAGTTCCTCGCGCTCCCCGGCGATGCCGGCATAGTCGTCGAGCAGGTCGAGCTGCACCGCGCGGCGCAGCAGATGCTGGTGCTCGTTCTGGGCATGCACATCGATCAGTGAACTGGTCAGATCCGCGAGATCCGCGAGATTGACCGGTGTGCCGTTGATGAACGCCCGCGAACGTCCCTCCCGGGTCATGGACCGGCGCAGCAGGCAATGTGCGGGCGCATCGGGATCGTTGAGGCCACGTTCGACGAGGAACTCGATTGCCGATACGTTGTCCGTCAGATCGAATTCGGCGGTGACTTCGCTGCGCTCCGCGCCGGGCCGAATGTGCGCGGTACTGGCACGATCGCCCATCACCAGGCCAAGAGCTTCCAGCAGAATGGTCTTGCCCGCGCCGGACTCTCCGGTGAGCACGGTGAGCCCCGACTCGAATTCGAGTCTGATCTCGCGTACGAGCGCGAAATCGCGCACAGTCAGGTGGCGCAGCATGCTCGCCGTGTTGCTCCGTGTGCCAACCTGCGGTGTGGGTTGGTTTCGAGGGACTTTCGTGCCATTTTAGGTGGCGTTGTCGGTGTGGGTAAACGCGTCGATTGCATCGTGAAAAAACAGCCAGGTACAGAAGAAGTCGTTGGTGAGCGTGCGCAACAGCTGTTCAAGCTGTTGGTCGAACGCTATTTGTTGGACGGATCTCCCGTGGCATCGAAGGTGCTCGCCCACGTGCCCGGTATCGACGTCAGCCCTGCGACCGTGCGCAACATCATGGCCGATCTCGAGGCGCGGGGTCTGGTGCAGTCGCCACACACCTCGGCAGGCAAAGTGCCCACGACCGAAGGGCTGCGGTTCTTCGTCGACAGCCTGCTCTCCGTACAGCCGCTCGACCGCGCGAGCCTGCGACTGTTGCACACCGAACTCAACCCCGACCTCGCGCCGAACCGCCTCGTGGAGCAGGCATCTGCGCTCTTGTCGGGTATCACTCAGATGGCGGGCCTCGTCACGTTGCCGAAGGCCGATCGGGCGTCGCTGCGGCACGTCGAATTTCTGCCGCTGTCGGGCTGCCGTGTCCTGGTGATCCTCGTGCTGAACGATCGCGAGGTGCAGAACCGTGTCATCCGCACGGAGCGGGAATATACCGAGGCCGAACTCGTGGCGGCCGCCAACTTCCTCAATCGCCACTATGCGGGCCGGTCGCTGTTCAAGGTTCGGGATGCGTTGATCGACAGCATGCGGGCCGACAAGGCGCGCATGGACGAACTCATGCAGCTCACCATCGATGTCGCGAGCAAAGCGTTCGTCGAAACCGATGCGGACGCCGAAGCCGACTTCGTGATGAGCGGCGAGACCAACCTCCTGGGCACGCAGCCCGATGTGGAGTTGCTCCGGCAGTTGTTCGATGCCTTCGCCCAGAAACGCCACATCCTGCATCTGCTCGATCGTTGTGTGGAGACCGACGGCATTCACCTCTTCATCGGCCGCGAGTCGGGCTACCGGCTGATGGACGACTACAGTCTCGTGGCAGCCCCGTATCGGGTGGATGGACGCGTCGCCGGTGTGCTGGGCGTGATCGGTCCAACGCGTATGGCCTACCAGCGCGTGATTCCGGTGGTGGACGTCACGGCGCGCGTACTGGGTGCGGCGATCGAGAACAGCCGCTAAGCGGGTTATTGCGGTTCCGTCTGCGGCGTCACGAGGATCTCCACCCGACGATTGCGCGCGCGGCCCTCGTCACTGTCGTTGGAGGCGATCGGGCGGGATTCGCCGAAGCCCGCGCTGGTGAAGATCATGCCCTTGAGTGCGTCGATCGACGCGAGAAACGCGGCAACCGATTTGGCGCGGGCTTCCGACAGGGCCTGGTTGGCGGCATCCGAGCCGACGCTGTCGGTGTGCCCCTTGATCTCGACGGCGCCCGTGCCGACTTCCCGGATCCGTGCTGCCACCGTTTCGAGTGCCGCTTGCGCCTCGGGTTTCAGGGTCGATTGACCGGAGTCGAACAGCACCGCACCGGCGAGCGTGAGCGCAAGGGCCGAACCGATGGCGCCGATCGCATCGATGTCGGCCCCCGGGAAGGGACCGCCACATCCCCTGCGCAGGTCGGTGAGGCGCACGTAGTGAAACGCAGCTCCTGCGGTCGCGACCGGCGAGATATCGGTGGATGCAGCGCCGCCGGCGATGCGTCCCGCGTCGATCCAGGTGGTACCGTCGGTCGAAATTTCGACGTTGGTCGCTTCGATCGCGGGCCCGACTTCGAAAACGTAGAGGTCCGGGCCCTCGACATCGACCAGCGCGTTGTCGACGAAGCGCACGGTCACGCTGCCACCGCATCCGAGGGTCAATGAGGTCTGGGTCACCCGCTCGGCGGCGGGGCCGGCGTAGTTCGGGGGGCCGAGCAGGAGATCAGGCTGCGACCAGCGCGCGTCGCGAACCGGGGGCTTGCCGGGAACGTGCGCGACGACTTCGTCGGCAAAGGATGCCGCGCCCAAGGGAAAAGTGATCTGGCGCTTGCGGCTGTCGACGTAGTTTTCGGCCGCGCCCGCCGCCAGGGCCAGGAGGCTTGCAGCCGTCGCTGCGCACAACGCGATTCTCGCTCGCATGCCGTCGCCCCCCTTCCTGCAGCCGTTCTGCGGCCGTTCTGCAGGAAGGAAGCTTGCGTCCAACCGCATCGTCCGTAAAGCCACGCGATGACGCAGCGTGGGCCAAGCCGCGTGGAATCGGGTTGTATTCCTCGTCTCGAACCCCATATCCGCGAAGGATCAGTAACCAGGTCTCCGCGCACCATGTCCGATGAGCCCACGAGTACCCCTGAGGATTCCCAGGCGGCCGATGCCCCTGAGGCAGCCGAGGCGCCCACCGTAGAACAACTCGAAGCCGCCCTCGTCGAGTCGCGTGAGACGATAGAAAAGCTTAAAGATCAAGCGCTTAGATCTCATGCCGACGCGGAGAACATGCGCAGACGGGCGCAACGGGACGTGGAGAACGCGCACAAATACGCCCTCGAACGCTTTGCCGCCGACCTGCTCCCCGTGGTCGACAGCCTCGAACGTGCGGTGGATGCGGCACGGGCCACGGATGCGGGCAGCAACGTGGCGGCGATCGCGGAAGGGGTCGAGCTGTCGCACAAGCTGTTCATCGACACGCTGGCCAAGTCGGGGATCAGTGTGGTCGATCCCCTCGGCGCCCCCTTCGATCCCCAGTTCCACCAGGCGATGTCGATGGTGGAGAGCGCGGATGCCGAGCCCGGTTCGGTGCTCAACGTGCTGCAGCGGGGCTATACCTTGAATGGCCGGCTGGTGCGTCCGGCCATGGTGATGGTGGCCAAGGCAGTGGAAAAAGGGGCCGGCCCGGTTGTGGACGAGGAAGCGTGAGGCGCTTGCTTGAACTTTCGACGCGCGGGCCAATATAGATCACAACCGCCGGGCTCTAGCCCCGGCAGATGACGGAGAAAAGGACATGGGCAAGATCATAGGCATCGACCTCGGCACCACGAATTCGTGTGTGGCCATTCTCGAGGGCAAAGACCCGAAGGTCATCGAGAACGCCGAGGGCGATCGCACCACCCCTTCCATCGTCGCCTATACCGACGATGGCGAAATTCTGGTGGGCCAGTCGGCCAAGCGGCAGGCGGTGACCAATCCGCAGAACACGCTGTTCGCGGTCAAGCGCCTGATCGGCCGTCGATTCAAGGACGCCGTGGTGCAGAAAGACATCAACATGGTGCCGTACAAGATCGTCGAAGCCGGCAATGGCGATGCGTGGATCAACGTCAAGGGCGACAAGATTGCGCCGCCGCAGGTCTCGGCCGAAGTGCTGAAGAAGATGAAGAAGACGGCGGAAGACTATCTCGGTGAACCCGTGACCGAAGCGGTGATCACCGTGCCGGCCTATTTCGACGACTCGCAGCGTCAAGCGACCAAGGACGCCGGGCGCATCGCGGGTCTCGATGTGAAGCGCATCATCAATGAACCCACCGCTGCGGCGCTGGCCTACGGCATGGACAAGCAGCGTGGCGACACCAAGATCGCGGTCTACGACCTCGGTGGCGGTACCTTCGACGTGTCGATCATCGAGATCGCCGATGTCGATGGTGAAAAGCAGTTCGAAGTGCTGTCGACGAACGGCGATACGTTCCTGGGCGGCGAAGACTTCGACAAGGCGCTGATCGACTACCTGGCGGATGAGTTCAAGAAGTCGCAGGGCATGGATCTGCGCGGCGACCCGCTCGCGAT
>JBFKCZ010000213.1:0-5426 GCA_041620035.1 Pseudomonadales bacterium | reverse complement strand
GACGTACTTCACGCCCTGGCCAATCGACAGGGTAACCGACGCGGTGACGACGAGGGCGATCGACGCACCGACGACCTGAGGGAGATACGGACGCATGAACTTGAGCGCCGGCTTCAGCTGATTGAGATCGCGTGTCGCGGGGCGATCGGGCGGCACTTCCAAGAGACGGACTCCACGGCGTAGGGGCCGCGCATTATACGGGTCGATGTGAAGCACGCGCCGACTGGCCGCGACTGCCGTTGCAAAGCCGATCCGCTCCTGTTGAACTCCGACTACGCAAAAACGCGCTGTGCACGGATGCCGCTCGAAACAATCGAACTCGACACCGCTTCGAACCCCGCCCACGCGGTCATCTGGCTGCACGGCCTCGGCGCCGATGGTCACGACTTCGAAGCCATCGTTCCGGAACTCGACCTCGGGGGTCGCGCAGTACGGTTCGTGTTCCCACACGCACCGATCCGGCCCGTAACGATCAACGGTGGCGCGGAGATGCGCGCCTGGTACGACATCGATCCGCGCGCCCCCTTGTCGGGCGACACCGAGATTCGGGAGTCCGCGGCCGCCGTGGCGGAACTCATCCAGGAGCAGCGCGGCCGGGGCATCGCGTCCCGCCGCATCGTGCTCGCCGGCTTTTCGCAAGGTGGCGTCATCGCGATGCACCTGGGACTGCGTCACGATGAGCCGCTGGGCGGCATCATGGCGCTGTCGACCTACCTGCATGATGGGGAACGGCTCGCCGAAGAGCTGACCCTCGAGAACGCCGACACGCCGATCTTCATGGCACATGGAATCTCGGACCCGATGATTCCCGTGCGGCGGGCCGTGACCTCGCGCGAAGTGCTGAGCGCACTCGGCTACCGCGTGGAATGGCATGAGTACGCCATGGGTCATGCCGTCTGCTTACAGGAGATACGCGACATCTCCGCCTGGCTGCGCGCCCGACTCGAGGCGTAGCCGCCAGGCATGGGTTTTCTGGCGCTCTATTCGATTGCAATCGGAACAACCCTGGTGCTCATCACGGCACTGTGGCTGGCGAGCGTCGCGTTGAAAGACGCCAGCATCATCGACATCTTCTGGGGCGTCCTCTTCGTCGCCATTGCCTGGGCGCTCCTGGTCGCCAGCCGGCACGAAGTGGAGCTGAAGATGCTCACCGCGACCCTGCTCGTGACGATCTGGGGACTGCGCCTCACATTTCATCTCGCCATGCGCAATCTCGGAGGGGGCGAGGACACGCGCTACGCACTGTGGCGGCGCAATGGGGGCCCCAACTGGTGGCTCAAGAGCTACTACCGGATATTCCTCCTGCAGGGCGCGATTGCGATCGTGGTCGCGACCCCGCTGGTGGCCGTGTTCGATCGCCCGCGCGACTTCTCCGTCGTGAACTTGCTCGGGCTCATCGTCTGGGGCGCCGGGTTTGCCTGGGAATTCGTCGCCGATCTCCAACTCACCCGATTCCGAGCGACTGCCCGCCCTGGCGAGGTCCTGGCCAGTGGACTGTGGCGTCTCTCCCGGCATCCCAACTATTTCGGTGATGCCCTGCAATGGTGGGGGCTGGGGCTCTTCGCCCTCGCCGCTCCTACCTGGTGGGCACTCGTGGGCCCACTGCTGATGACGGTGTTCTTCGTTTACGTGTCCAACGACGTGATCGAGAAGGGATTGCTCAAACGACGCCCGGAGTACGCCCGCTACGTTGCCGCCACCAACGCTTTTTTCCCCTGGGCGCCGCAAGCTGTCACAGACGAGCCAGCAGAGTCGCGTACAATTACGGCCGAGCGCGGGAACCCGCTTCGCTCGGAAAGCAGCCATGACAAACACCACTCTTCCTGAGAATCCCGACCTAGCCTGGGACATCGGCGCAGGAATCGACCGCGACGTCGCCGCCGACTTCGTGATGCAGTTCGAAACGACCCTGTGCGTCTACTCGCCGTCGGTCGAGCAGTTGTACAGCACCTACAACATCTACTTTCCTCGGGAGTACGACCGCAAGATGGTCATACTTCCCGACCCGACCGCATTTCACGACACTTTCAATGGCATCGTGCCGGAGGCAGTTTCGCTGACTGGCCTCTACATCATCCCGGGCGAGCTGATCGACAAGCCCGGCCTGTACCTTGCCAACGTCAACAAGGATCGCACCCTGGGTGCCCGGCGTATTCCGTTCGAGGCTGGCCTGCGCACGATCGTCAAGAACAGACCTGCCAACGACCCATTCCTGCCAGTGCTCGCCAAAGGCGATCTGCGGGCGTTCGAGGAATCCTGGCCTGTGCTTCACCTCCACCGCGTCAAGCTGGGTGAGCTGGGTGACCGCTCGGAACTGGACCGTACGAACATCCAGAACGTCATCATGGAAAAGCTCGAAACCCTGTTCGTAGAGCAACGCCGACTGTCCGGCCGATGACGGATCGATTTGGCGCCGCATACGGCGCGGTGGTGCTGGCGCTCGCGCTGCTGCTGATTCCGACGTGGTCCGGGCACGTCGACGCCATCGCCCAGGACCGCACCCGCGATGCCTTCCAGAGTGCCCTGGTCACCTTCGCGGTGGCCCGTACCCTGAACGGCGTGATTTCCGTCGCGCAGGGCACGGAGCTGGCGTTCCAGCCCGCCGGCGTTGGAATCGTCGTGACGGCCGGGGAGATCCTCGACCCCCTGAACGACCTGGTCGAACAGTTTTCCTGGCTGACCTTGCTCGCGGCCTCCTCGCTTGGCGCGCAGATTCTGCTCTCCGAGATGTTTGCAACGCCGTTCGCCAACGCGGCGCTGACGCTTGCCGTGCTCGCTGCCGCGCTTGCCTGGCTGTTCGCGCCTCGCACCGGGCGCCTGCGCAGCACCACGCTGAAACTCGCCGTAGCGTTGACCATCGTGCGCTTCGCGATCGCCTTCGCGACGTTGACCACGAGCTGGATCACCACGTCGTTCCTGACCGAGCGCGAACAGGAATCCGTCGCTTATCTGACCGACACCAGCGCCGCGATCGAAGAGAAGGTGGACGCTCAATCCGCCACAACCGCACCGCTCTCGACGCTCGGCGCCATCTCCGAGCTGCTCGACGATGCCCGGGAGGCCGCGAACCTGAAGGCCCGGATCGACGCGCTCAAGACACGCGCCGAAGCCGCCATCGGGCACATCGTCAACCTCATCGTGGTATACACGGTCGAAACGTTGCTGCTGCCGATCGCGCTCCTGGCGGTCGCGTGGGCAGCATTGAAGTGGTCTATCTCACGCATCACGCCGGAGCGGCGGTAGGACCGCGAGCCAGCGCGGGAAATCTCGCGTTCTCCAGACGCGCCCGGTGCTTTAACATACCCCGTTTTTTTGAGCGGAAGTTCGATTCGTGCATCGCGTCTTCATCGACGGCCAGGCCGGTACCACCGGCATCGAGATCGCCGCGCGTCTGCGCGGGCGCGGGGAGCTTACGCTGCTCGAAATCGACGAGGCCACGCGCAAGGATCCCAGCGCCCGGGCCGCACTGCTCAATCAGGCCGACCTCGTGGTGCTGTGCCTGCCCGACGAGGCCGCGCGCGAAGCCGTCGCACTGATCGACAATGCCGAAACGAGGGTGCTCGACGCCAGTACCGCCCACCGGGTAAACCCCAATTGGGTTTATGGACTCCCGGAACTCGAGCCTGCCCAGCGCGACGCAATCCGATCGGCAACACGGGTCACCAACCCCGGCTGCTACCCCACCGGCTTCATTTTGACGGTGCGGCCGCTGATCGACGCGGGGCTCCTTTCCGCCGACAGCGCGCTGACCGTGCACGCGGTGTCGGGCTACTCCGGCGGCGGGCGCAGCATGATCGAACGCTATGAGGCGCGCCGCCAGAACCGCGCCAACGCTCTGCCGCCGATGAGCTACGGGCTCGACCTGCGCCACAAGCACGTCCCGGAGATGACCCGCTACGCGGCGATCCGTAACGCACCGATCTTTTCGCCGATGGTCGCCGACTACTACAAGGGTATGCTCGTGCACGTCCCGCTCGATGGCCGGATGCTGCGCGCCGGGACCGATGCCAAGACCGTGCAACGCACGCTGGCCGAGCGCTACGCCGACGAGCCCTGCATCCGGGTGCTGCCACTGGGCGCGGCAGAAGCGTTGAACGCCGGGTACCTCGAACCGATGGCGGCCAACGACACCAACAGAATCGACATCATGGTGTTCGGCAACGATACCCAGGTCATGGTGGTCACCCGCTACGACAACCTCGGCAAGGGCGCATCGGGCGCTGCCATTCAGAACATGAACCTGATGCTGGGCCTGCCGGAACTCACGGGGCTCACGTTATGACAGTCCTCAGAGACCAGCCGGTAGAAGCACTGCGTGCGCGCGCCGCCGTACTGCGTGCGCGGCTCGATCAACTCCGGGCAGAAGGGCTCAAGCTCGATCTCACCCGCGGCAAGCCGGCAGCCGATCAGCTCGCCCTTTCGAACGGGCTGGAGTCGGCGATCGCCGGCGATTTCAACGCCACCGACGGCACCGACGTTCGCAACTACGGCGGCCTCAAGGGAATTCCCGAAGCACGCGCGCTCGGTGCGTCGCTCCTCGGTATCGAGTCGGCGGACGTCATGGCCGCAGGCAACTCGAGCCTCACGCTCATGTATCAGATCGTCGACGCGGCGCTGAACTTCGGCTTGTGGGGTGAGGGATCGGCATGGCGGAAGGAAGGCAAACCCATCAAGTTTCTCTGTCCCGTGCCCGGGTACGACCGCCACTTCACGATCTGCGAGGCGCTGGGCATCGATATGATCCCCGTCTCGATGAATGACCATGGTCCGGACATGGACTCGATCGAGCAACTCGTGGCCAGCGACCCTTCCATCAAGGGGATCTGGTGCATCCCGAAGTACTCCAATCCGACGGGCTGCGTCTATAGCAACGAGACGGTGGCACGAATCGCTCGACTGCCGGGAAGGGCGGGCGCGGGTTTTCTCGTCTGCTGGGACAACGCCTACGCCGTCCACGATCTCGTTCATCCCGCGCCGCAGCTCGCCAGCATCGCGACCGCCGCCAAGGCGGCCGGCCAATACGATCACATCGTGCAGTTCTGCTCGACGTCGAAGATCACCTTCGCGGGTGCCGGTGTCGGCTTCCTCGCCGCCGCGCCGGCGGTCATGGCGCGCTTCGAGAAGTTTCTGTCCGCCCAGGCCATCGGGCCAGACAAGGTCAATCAGCTGCGCCACGCGCGCTTCCTGCGCGACGGGGTCGAGCCATTGATGCGACGTCACGCGGCACTCATCAAACCGAAATTCGACGCGGTGCTCGAGCGCCTGGACGCGAGTCTCGCAGCCCTCGACGTCGCCACGTGGACCGCGCCCAAGGGCGGCTACTTCATCTCATTCGATACGATGCCGGGACTGGCCCGGCGTGTGGTCGAGCTCGCGAAGAGCGCGGGCGTGACGCTGACACCTGCCGGCGCCACGTTCCCCCATGG
>JBFKCZ010000212.1:0-5436 GCA_041620035.1 Pseudomonadales bacterium | reverse complement strand
TTGCGTCCACCACGAGACCAGCGCGCAAACGGCGAGGACACCCACGCTGCGCACGATGATCGATGCCGTGCGTCGGTAATCGAGCGGCCGCAACTCCGCGCCGAAGAGCGGCCGTGCGAGGGTCAGCGCAAGGCCGCGATGTCGTGCGGTAAGTCGGTAGAGGAGTTCGGTGAAGAAGGCGAGTCCCGGAATCATTCGATAGCAGAAAAGCCAGGCCCGCAGGCGGGGCTCCACTGCGAGACACTCGAGCGCGGCGCGTCCCGCGGTCGCAGAAGAACCGTCCGGGCGGAACAGATAGATCTGCCGGGCGAAGTCTTCGGACTTCACTTCCGGAAAGCGTGCGGCGGCCGACTGGTACGGTTCGTAGTCGATACGATCACCGGTCACGGCACGGGCGTAATCGACCGAATAGCGGCAAAAGCCGCAGTCACCGTCGTACACGAGAAGCGGGCGCGCCGGGTGTGTGGTCATGCGGGGAGTGTACGCGGCAATGGCTTCACTCCGGCTACTCACCGACACAATCGTTCGGCCGGCGCGGCTGCGCGTCCGTGTCGTGCGATCAGCCCGGCGGTGTCTGCGGCGCGTGCCTTTCCTCGGCGAATTCGCGCAGCGCGAACGTCGCAACTGGATCGCGGATGCCCTTGACCTGGATCGGGGGCATGGGCGTTACGACAAACTGCGGATCGAGCCGCTCGCGCACGCTTTGGGTCACGAGGATGTCGGTACCGTGCAGCCGGGTCGCACCCTGAACGCGGGCTGCCAGATTGACGGTGCGGCCGACGAAGGCGTACTCCATCCGCTCGCGGCTGCCCACCCAGCCGGCGATGCCGTGACCGCGATGCAGTCCGATGCCCACCGCGAGTTGCGGCAGTCCCTTAGCACTCAGTTCTCGATTGTAGTTGAGGAGTGCGGTGCGCATGGCCAGGGCCGCGTGCGCTGCATCGTCGCATTGCCATGGGTTCGGTTCGAACGCCCCGAAGTAGGCGAGGATGCCGTCGCCGATGAAGGTGGAGATGTGCCCGCGCCGCGCGCTGATCGCATCGCTCATGTGTTGAAAGTAACCGTTGAGTACCGTGGCAAGCACCGGCGCCTCCAGGTGTTCGCTCATCGCGGTATAGCCGACCAGATCGGCGAACAGCACGGTCGCTTCGGCACGCTGCGCATCTCGCGGATGGCCGTCGGTAATCAGTCGGTCGATGACCGTTGCCGGTGCCAGTCGCGCGCAAGTGTCCTGCAACCGTTCCAGGTCGACGGCGGCGGCGTCGCGCTGACGCTCGAGCGCGCGGATCCGCCGCCGCTGGCTTACGACGACGGCCGCCAGCAGCCCTGCCGCAAGGGTCACCAATGCGATGAGCGCCTGCCAGATCACGGCTGCGCCTCGACCACTGCGGCTGTGAGCCGGCAGACTGCGTTCGCGAACGCGGTGATCCCGACGACTTCCACGAACTGTTCGGGCGTCAGGCTATCGCGCAGCGCGCGTGCGCGAAGCTGAATCTGCCGCGGTGTGTACCAGATGGTTTCGCGGGCGAATTCGGTCAGCAGTTTCTCGCGCGCGTCCAGTTCCGGGCTGCCCAGGTGCGCAAGCAGGTCTTTCACTCTGCCGGCGTCCATGCGGTGATCCGATGCCTGCAACATGCGCAGCGCGTTTTCGGCGGAGACGTCGCAACCCAACGCATGCGCCACGACTGCGAACATCAACGCCTTGCAGCGCGGCGGCAGTGTGTTCGAGGCGTGCATCTCATCCAGAGAAACACTCAGGCGGGAGGCGATCGGTGATCCGGCGAATGCGCCGGGTAAGACGGCGAACGGCGCGCCCCGGCCGTCAGGCGCCGTGGCGGCGTTGTGGGCGAGGCCCGCCTTCGGTTTCAACAGACGCTGGATCAACGGCTGCAGCAGCTTCAGATACCACCGGTCGGGCAAGGATTCGACTGTGTAGGGGGAGATCGCAATCATGGTGGCAAGTCGGTTGGAGTAGACGGTGGACGCTACGATGAACGCCAGTTCGTTGACTGCCAGGCGCGAGTAACCCTGTTCGCGCAGCGTTTCGATGGTTCGCGCGTCGGGCAGCGGTGCCGCCCGCGCCAGTAGTCGAGCGAAGTTGATGGCGGCCGCAGTCCGCGGGTCGAAATCCACATCGCGTAGCCGCTGTTCGATCTGGTGCATGCGCTGTTCGTCGAACCCGCGCAGTCGCATCACGCTGCGCGTGACCGCGTAACAGTAGCGGCATGACGCCTCCTGGCTCACCACCAGCGCAACGAGATCGGCCAGATGTGGGTCGACGTCGACGAGCAGTCCGTTTTCGTAGGTCCAGGACACCAGCGCGCGTGGCACCCAAGGACGCGGCGCGAGGTACCGCACCAGCGGCGGCACGATGCCCAGCTGCTGGCGC
This sequence comes from Pseudomonadales bacterium, assembly GCA_041620035.1. Taxonomy (GTDB): domain Bacteria; phylum Pseudomonadota; class Gammaproteobacteria; order Pseudomonadales; family Azotimanducaceae; genus SZUA-521. Next base: position 3,047 of record JBFKCZ010000212.1, on the reverse strand, counting down.
GCAAATCGCTCGAGATCGCGATCGCGGGTAGGTTCGAGAAGGCTCTCCCCCCATGCGACGGTCTGCAACGGACTGGTCATTCGGGCGCAGTTCGGGATGTCGCTCGCGCGACCGTTGTCATCGTTGGCCATAGGAACATGAGGCAGCCCTATGTATCCGATCCATGGCCGCTACTGTAGCGCACTTCCGTGCCGCCACCGGGCAGGGGTGTGAGTTGCGATGCCGAAAATTCGTCGGGCATCGGATGCGAAATATCCGTTGCCGTCGGAGTGACTTTGTCTATGCTTGCCCGCTCTACATTCTGCAGGGCGAACCGCTAATGGATCTCCAACTCGACGGCAGGATCGCAATCATTACTGGTGGCAGCGACGGCATTGGCAAGGCCACCGCCATCGAGCTTGCGCGCGAAGGCGCGCACGTCGCCATCTGTGCACGGCGAAGCGATGTGCTCGCCGCTGCAGCGGAGGAGATCCGCAAGGAGGCACGCGGCAAAGTCGTTCATGTCGCCGCCGACGTCACCAAGGAGGGCGACATAAACCGCTTCGTCGACGCAGTAGTGTCCGAACTGGGCGGCATCGACATACTCGTCAACAACGCCGGCACGAGCGCGGCGCGGGCGTTCGACCAGGTCGATGACGCTGCGTGGGACTACGACCTCGATCTCAAGCTCTACGGTGCGATCCGCATGAGTCGTGCTGCCATTCCACACATGCGTACGCGTGGCGGTGGCCGCATCGTCAACATCACCGCCGTGATCGGCAAGACGCCCGGTGCTTCGTCGCTGCCGACGTCGGTCAGCCGCGCGGCCGGCATTGCGCTCACCAAGGCCATGTCCAAGGATCTGGCCAAGGATGGCATCTGCGTCAACACGATCTGCATCGGCCTGATCAAATCCGGGCAGATTGCCCGCGCGGCGACAGCGCGCTTTCGCGATGTGCCCCTCGACGAGGCCTATGCCAGGATGGGTGCCGCGGTTCCTCTGGGTAGAGTCGGTGAAGCACGCGAGGTCGCATGCCTCATCGCGCTGCTGGTGTCGCCCCTAGGTGGATACGTCAGCGGCACCGCCATCAACGTCGACGGCGGAATGGGCAACGCGACTTAGTCGCTCGCAGCAACGCATTCCGAGGCCCGGAGATCGATCCGGTCGGTTCGTGCTCAACCTCGGCTGATGCACGCGTAGTCTTCGGCGGCGCGCTCCCTTAGAGTGGTCGGCCATTCCACTGTCGAGGATCGCGTCATGGAACTCACGGGTAAGGTTGCGCTGGTCACTGGCGGCTCCGGTGACATCGGTGGTGCCATCGCGCGCAGGCTCGGCAAGGCGGGTGCCAACGTCGTCGTCACTTACGTCGGTGCCGCGGATGCTGCAAGTGCTACGGTTGCCGACATCGAGCGGGCGGGCGGCAAGGCGAGTGCGGTGCAACTGGATCAACGCTCGCCTTCTGCCATCGATGCCTGCATTCGACATGTCGGCGAAACGCACAAGCGGCTCGACATCCTGGTGAACAACGCCGCATGGAACATCGGCATTCCGTTTCCCGATCTCGATGCGCTGACGCCAGAGATCTGGGATCGCGTGCTCGAAACCAATCTGCGTGCGCCGTTCCTGCTCGCGCGTGCGGCAGCGAAGCTTCTGAAGGCCGATGGTGGCGGTCACATCGTCAACATCTCCTCTGCAGGCGGCATCAGTCCCGGGAGCAGCAGCATCGCTTATTCGTCGAGCAAGGCCGGACTCAATCACCTCACCCGATGCCTCGCGGTTGCGATGGCGCCCGATGTCGCCGTGAACTGCATTGCACCCGGGCTCGTCGAAAACACGCGCATGGCGAAGCGGCTGCCCGAGGCGATCGCCAAAGGCGCGCGCCAGCAGGCGGTGCTCGGTCGCGTGGGGCAGGCGGAGGACATCGCGGCACAGGTGTTCACGTTCGTCACGAGTTCGTCGATCACCGGTCAGACGATGGTGATCGACGGCGGCATGCCGGGTGCGATGCGTTGACCGATATCCTCGTACGCTGAACGCGGCTGGAGCGTGTGCTCGAGCCAAGATCTTTACCGATCGCCCCGCGATCCGTGCATGAGCCACTCGTGGAGTTCGGGGCTGAGACGCTCCCTGGAGATCGCTTCGTAACGGCGACTCTGGTTCTCGGTGAGCAGGCCGCGCCAACGCTGGTTACGCCCGGAGCGAAAGAACTTTCGGTTGCTCTTCCACATGCCACCGGACACCCCCGGCGCCATCTTGTCCGCATTCGCCTTCATCGCCGTAAACGACACGCCGTCGAGCAGTGAGGGCCAGACGGTTTCGTCGACCGAGATACCCAAGTAGGCGGCGATTCGACGCATCTGCGCATCGATGTCCGCGAGCAGATCGCTGAAGTGCACGAACAGGATGTTGTCGAGGTGCCGGTAATCCCACCATGTCTTTGCGTGGTGAAAGTGGGACCAGAAGGGATATCCGTCGCGCTCCCAGTCGAACGACCCGCGCGACAGCCACTCGTCGAAGGCGCGCTGCGGATCGCCGGGTGGATGCGGCAAGGTGGGGCCGCGCCTGTCGGGCGCGTCGTTCAAGTCGTCGATCGACTCGGGTGTCATGTTGTTCCAGTGGTCCCACATGGAGGCGAAAACGTCGCGGCCATCGCGCCCGACGAAGATGTACTTGACGTTGTCGTGGTAGGGCGCGCCGTCGAGCGGACAATGCGTCTTGATATAGCGCCGATTGGTAAGACCATCGAGCAGCGCGATCACCTCGTGTATTGGCGCAAAGTTGGAGTCGATCCATGGCGACAGATCGTCTTGTCTCACCGGTGGCTCGGGCCGCTGAAACACGAGCGCCGCGCAAATGGCTTGCATCCAGGTCGTGCCGGCCTTGTAGGAAGTGGTGATCACGATGTCGCCGTGGCGTGGCTCGAACGCATCCCACCGCGCGCTGTTCATCACGAAGTTCTGGTAGTGCCGTGTACGCTGTGGGCGGTCATTCGACACCCGTCTTCCTCCTCATCTGCTCGAACAACGACGTGGGTCTGTTGACGTAATTGCGGTTGCCTTCGCGCTCG
>JBFKCZ010000211.1:0-5448 GCA_041620035.1 Pseudomonadales bacterium | reverse complement strand
ACCAAGACGATGATCGAACGGCTCGTCTTCATCCGCCGCAGCCGCGAGCTCGGCTTTTCGATGCGCGAGATTCGCGAGCTGCTGTCGGTCGTCGATCGATCCGAGGTTTCCTGTGAACACGTCAAGATGATTGCGGACGATCATCTGCGGGACATTCGCGCGAAGATCGCCGACCTGCGCCAGATGGAGCGCACGCTGCGCGAACTTGCGGACCGCTGCTCCGGCGACGATGTGCCGGACTGCCCGATCATCGGCGCACTGCAGCGACGCCGTTGAGCGTTGGTGTCCCGGGGATGCGAGCCCCGGGTGCCCCGATGTTCAGGTGGTGAAACGCGCGAACTCCGCCACCGCCGCCTCCGCGGTAACGAAGCGCGCCCCGCGCTCGAGCAGGCCGTCGATCAGTCGCTCCAGCATCTTCATGCGATGACCACGGCCGATGACGAAGGGATGGCACGTGTAGGTGAGCACGCCCCGGTCGAACTGTTCGGTGAGGTAGTCGAAATCGTCGAGCCAGTTGTCGAGTACGCCACCACTCGGTCGCAGCCCGCCGCCGCGGAAATACTCGAAGTGCGGAAAGTCGTCGACCGACCAGCTGACGGGCAGTTCCCACAACTCCGTTTCCGGGCCGAAGCGCGGCACCTTCCCGGCTTCGACGATGTCGCCGCGTCGCGCGCGGTACGGCAGATAGTCGTGCCCCATCATGCTGCTGTCGTAGATGAAGCCCTGTTCGATGAGCAGATCTACCGAGTGCGCGCTCAGATCCCACGCCGGTGAGCGGTAGCCCCGTGCCGGGCGGCCGCTGATGCGCGCGATCGCATCGTTACCGCGAAGGAGCTGATCGCGCTCCTCTTCGAGCGTGATCCCCTGCGGGGCGATGTGATCGTAACCGTGGTGCGCGATCTCGTGGCCGGCTTCCGCCACGGCGCGACACGCGGGCTCGAATGTATCGATGGTGAGCCCTGGCACGAACCAGGTGGTGCGGATGCCGTAGCGATCGAAGAGCTTCAGCAACCGCTCCGCTGCGACCACACCGAACTCGCCGCGCGAGATCGGTGTCGGTGTGGTCTGCCCCATCGCTATCCACAGTGCGACGGTGTCGAAGTCGAAGGTGAGGCAGACGAGATGATCGCGCATGTCGTCGACGTCCTGCGTGGCTACCGGCGATCGACGAAGGTGTGCTCCTTGCCCAGCCAGATCGTCGAACGCTTGAAGTCGATGAAGTTCTTCTCGTCCGCGATGAAGCTCGCGCCGGCGGCCTTCGACTCGGGTGCCTGGCTTGCGCGGGCGCGGTCGGTCCACGCCTCGGCATGCCCGAGGTAGGGCTCGACTTTGGTGCCACGCGCGTCGCGCAATGCTTTAGTCAGCGCAATGTCGGTGCGGTGCACCTGTCGATAACACAGGATGCCCGCTGCCTGTGCGCCGCGACGAACGATGGGGCCGTGCTCGGTCAGCCAATAGCGTCGTGCACTCGCTTCATCGAGTGTGGGCAGGTGGCGCAACGGAAAGAACACGCGAGCGATCGAGCTCGAGGGATGCGCGACGACGTTTTCCGGCGTCGGATTCACTTGCGGATACTCGTGCGCAAACCACATTGGTGAGTTCGGCAGGTCGATGAACTTCTTCTCGTCCTCCAGTAGTGCCGCGCCCGCAGCCTGCCCGGCTGAAGTCGCCATCGCTGCTTCGAGGGTCTTCTCGTTCTCCCACCACAACTCGGCGACACCATCGTGAGGCGGTTCCATTTCGCCACGACTGCGGGTCCTACCCTCGAGCCCGGGTTCGTCGAGCCGATGGGTCTGCACGTAGCGAAGAATCTTCAATGCACCGGCGTGCCCCGCGACGAGGGGCCCGTGTTGCTCGCGCCAGTAGCGTTGGAACTCCTCCAGGCTCGAGCCGGGATTTCGGCGTAACGCGAAGACGATTCGAATCATGGTGAGTTCCTCGTAAGACTCCTTGGGTCGACGAAGCATGCCAGGGTTGGGGTACCATGGGTAACGGCAGGGGAGGGGTCCATTGCAGAAAGACACTGAGCCCAAGTTGGGGGGCTGGTACGCGCACTATGCGCTGTTCGTGCTGGTCATCGTCTACGTATTCAATTTCATCGATCGGAACATCCTCTCGATCCTGTCCCAGGAGATTCAGGCCGATCTCGGCACGACCGACGCGCAGATGGGTTTCCTGTACGGCACCGTGTTTGCGGTGTTCTATGCGGTGTTCGGCATTCCGCTCGCGCGCTTCGCCGATGTCTGGGTACGACGCAGCCTGATCTCGCTCGGACTCATGTTCTGGAGCGCAATGACGGCGCTGTCGGGATTCGCGCGATCGTTCCCTGAGCTCGCGGTGTACCGCGTCGGCGTCGGCATCGGTGAAGCGAGTGCATCGCCGGCGGCTTACTCCATGCTCGCCGATTACTACTCCACCCGCGTACGTGCCACCGTCATCGCGATCTATTCCTCGGGCGTGTACATCGGCGGTGGCTTGGGGCTCTTCATCGGCGGTTTCATCATGGAAACCTGGAATGATGCGCACCCCGTCGTGGAGCAGGCGCCGTTCCAGCTCAAGGGTTGGCATGTCGCGTTCCTGGCTGTGGGCATTCCCGGCATTCTCATGGCCGCCTGGGTGCGTACGTTGCGGGAGCCAAAGCGTGGCATCAGCGAGGGTCTGGAATCGGAAGATCATCCGTCGCCCCTGAGCGTCCTGCGCGAAGAGTTCGTATCGATGTTCCCGCCGTTCAACCTCGTCGGTCTGGCACGCGCCGGCGCATCGCTCAAGGCGAACGCGGCAGCAGCCGTAGTGATCGCTGTCGTTGCGTACGGGCTGATCGCGGCAACCGGCAGCACGGCCCAGTGGATTGCGCTCGGCATCGGCATCTACGTGGTCTTCTGCTGGGCACAAGGCGTTGCCGTGCGCGATCCCGCGACCTTCGCGATGATCTTCAAGTCGAAAGCGATGATCTACACGATGATCGCCTTCCCGACGATTTCCTTCGTCACCTACGGCGTGGGTTTCTGGACGGCTCCCTATCTGCTGCGCGTCCACGACACGACCGCGGGCGAGGTGGGCATGTGGATCGGGCTCGGTAACGCCGCCGGCGGTCTATTCGGTGTCATCCTCGGGGGCATCATGGCCGACCGTTTCAAGGAGTGGCATCCGTCGGGTCGGTTGATCATCGGCTACGTCGCCGTGTTCGGTACGGCACCCTTCGTACTGTGGATGCTCTACACGGACAACCTCTACATGGCGTTCTTCCTGAACTTCGTGCATCACCTCTTCAGTGCGTGCTGGCCGGGCATTCCGCCGTCGACCGCAGCCGACCTCGTGATGCCGAGAATGCGTGCGGTCGCGGGCGCCTACTACATCCTGATCAACACGATGATCGGCCTGGCGCTTGGCCCCTACGCGATGGGACAACTGTCGGATCACTTTGCTGCGGGCGGAATGGATGCCGCGGATTCGTTGCGTAGCGCCATCGCCTATGGCCTCTTGATATTCGTGGTCTCTCTCACCTTCCTGACCCTTGCCTGGCGCAACCTGCCCAAGGACGTGGGCAGTCGGTTGCAGCGTGCCCGTGACGCCGGGGAAGTGGTGACGCAACGATGACCGCCGGGGCCGCCCATGCGCCGGAGCGCTCCATGCGCAAGCTCGCGCTCACCTCGCTCGCGGGCACCAGCATCGAGTGGTACGACTTCTTTCTGTATGGCACGGCGGCGGCGATCGTGTTTCCGCGGCTCTTCTTCGCGGCGGACATGCCGCCGCTCGTCGCGCTGATCGCGTCGTTCAGTACATTTGCGGTGGGATTTCTCGCGCGGCCCATCGGCGGCATCCTGTTCGGTCACTTCGGCGACAAAGTAGGTCGCAAGGCAGCACTCGTCACCGCACTGCTGATGATGGGGGGTGCCACGACGTTGATCGGACTCCTGCCCACGCACGCGATGATCGGTGCGGCAGCACCCTTGCTGCTCGTGATCCTGCGGTTCGTTCAAGGTCTGGCCATCGGAGGCCAGTGGGGCGGCGCCATGCTGCTGGTGACGGAGAATGCACCCGCCAACAAACGCGGATTCTACGGGGCGTTTGCGCAAGCCGGTGCGCCGGTCGGCGTGATTCTCGCGAACCTCGCGTTCCTGCTGGTCAGCACGAACCTGTCGGACGAGGACTTCATGTCGTGGGGTTGGCGTGTACCGTTCATCGCCAGCATCGTGCTGATCGGTTTGAGCATCTATGTGCAGACGCACCTGGAAGACACGCCCTCTTTCAAGAAGCTGAAGGCGCTGAAGGAAGCGCACGACCGCGACGATCCGAAGACCTATGCGGAGATGCGGCGCTCACCCGTGCTCGAAGTCATTCGTGACTATCCGAGGCAGATCGTGCTGGCGGCAGGCGCGTTCCTCGCAGTGCAAGTGACGTTCTACATACTGATCGCGTTCGTCATCGCCTACGGCAGCAACCCGGAAACGTTGAATCTGTCCCGCGACACCATGTTGCTCGCGGTGCTCATCGGTGGTTTCGCTCAGATTCCCGTGCTCTTCCTGTCGGGTGCCTGGTCGGATCGCTTCGGACGTCGCGGCGTGTACATGCTCGGCGCCGTGCTCGGCGGCATCTGGGCGTTCGCACTGTTTCCGCTCATCGATACCGGTGAGTTTCTGTGGATTGTCGTGGGGATCTGCGGTGGCCAGGTGTTCCTGTCGATGATGTACGGCCCGCAAGCGGCGTTCCTGGCGGAGCTGTTTGCCACACACGTGCGCTACTCCGGTGCATCCCTCGGCTATCAGCTCGGCGCCATCCTCGGTGGTGCGCTCGCGCCGGTCTTTGCGACCGCGTTGCTCGCCGAGTTCGGCAGCACCGTGTACATCTCGGCGTACATGGCACTTGCGAGCGTGATCACCCTCGTGTCGGTGTGGCTGCTGACGGAGACCTACCAGAACAAGCTGGACTGATCCTGTGGGAGCGGGATCTCGCCCGTAAGCAGCCGAGCGACTGAATCCATTCGCGCCCAAGGGCGCTCCCACAAATGCTCCGATAACTAGCGTGTCGTGATCGCCGCGCCGCCTTGTTTGACGAGGTCGGCCTTGCCCGGGACGGCGGCACTTCGCAGCCCCGCTGAATGCCGGGCTTCGACGCCATCGTCGCCATCCACCGCTGCAGATGTTCCAGCCCATCGACGGGCACTCGTGCCCACCTGTGACTGCGCAGCCAGGAGAAGTTGGCGATATCGGCGATGCTGTAGTCGGTCGCGAGGTACTCGCGGTCGGTGAGCCTCGTGTTCAGCACCTCATACAAGCGCCGTGTTTCGTTGATGTAGCGATCGATGGCGGGCCGCACCGTCTCGGGAAAGTAACGCACGAAGGCCACGGCCTGGCCCTGCATCGGACCGATGCCGGCCATCTGAAACATGAGCCACTGCAGCACGTCGAAGCGGCCCTTGGCGTCCGTGGGCATCAACTGGCCCGACTT
>JBFKCZ010000210.1:0-5455 GCA_041620035.1 Pseudomonadales bacterium | reverse complement strand
GCGTCGTGCTGGAGAGCCACGTGATCCTCGAACCCGCGGCGAAGATCGAGCCCGGCGCGTGCGTCGCGCCAGCAACGGTGGTCGGGTCTGCCCGGTCACAGCCGCAGTGACAGGCCTGCGACAGCCCAGGTGGTGGTCGATCGGGCAGCGGCGGTAAGCTTGTCCGCGATGTGCACGTTCCGAACTTCTCACCCACGCCACCCGGTACGACGCGGTGCCTGAGATGGCGATGGATCTGTTCGGCAACGAGCAAACCGCGACGGAAGTCCTCGCGGGTGTCGACGAGGTCGGCCGCGGACCCTTGGCCGGCCCGGTGGTCACCGCGGCAGTCATCCTCGATGAGCGCGATCCCATCGATGGCCTCAAAGACTCGAAGCGATTGAGCGCGAGCCAGCGCGAACAGCTCTACGAGGAAATTCTCGCCCGGGCGCGTGCCGTTGCGATCGGGCGCGCCGAACCGGCGGAAATCGACGAACTCAACATCCTGCGCGCGACGCTGCTCGCCATGCAGCGCGCTGTGGAGGGCCTGGCAATCCAGCCTACGGTCGTGTTCGTCGACGGCAACGCCACACCGTCGGTACGCATGCCTGTCGTCGCGGTCGTTGGCGGCGACAATCTGCATGCGGCGATCAGCGCGGCGTCCATCGTCGCGAAGGTCGTGCGCGATCGTGAGATGGTCGCGATGGCGGCGCAATACCCGCTGTACGGTTTCGAACGTCACAAGGGCTACGCGTCGGCCACGCATCTCGAGGCCCTGGCGGCGCACGGACCCACGCCTATCCACCGGCGCAGTTTCGCGCCGCTGCGGGAAAGGACGGAGCCTTCGACGGCGCCGCTGTTCGGCGAATCGTGACGAAATCCTTCGTCCATCTGCGCGTGCACTCCGAGTACTCCATCGTCGACGGATTGATCCGCGTCGACGAGCTGGCGCGACGGGTTGCCGGGATGGGAATGGGCGCGGTGGCGCTCACCGACCGCGCGAATCTGTTCGCGCTGGTCAAGTTCTACGAGGCCTGCCAGGCCGAGGGGGTCAAGCCCCTGTTCGGCGCCGACCTGCGGATCACCTCCCCGGGGGCGGTGGACGATCGAGCCGGTGAAGAGACGCGCGCGCTGGTCCTGGCGATGAGCGATGCCGGATACCGCAATCTGATTCGTCTCGTCTCCACCGCTCACCGCGACGCCTCCCACCGCGGCGTGCTGGAACCGGAGCAGGTCGTTGCACACGGAGAGGGGCTCCTGCTCCTGTCCGGCGGCCGCGATGGTGACGTGGCGCGTGGCATCGCGCGGGGCGATTCGGCACGCGGTCGCGAACTCGCGCAGTGGTGGGCCGAGCGATTCCCCGACCGCTACTACCTCGAGGTGAGCCGAACCGGACGCGCGGGCGAAGACGCCTGGGTCGTGCAGGCGGTTTCGCTCGCCGAGTCGCTGGGGTTGCCGGTAGTCGCGACCAATGACGTCTGTTTCCTCGAGCGCGACGACTTCGAAGCGCACGAGACGCGCGTTTGCATTCAGGAAGGGCGCACGCTCAATGATCCGCGACGCGAGCGGCGCTTCAGCGAGCAGCAGTACCTGAAGGACGCTGCAAGTATGGCTGCTCTCTTTGCCGATCTTCCCGAAGCCATCGAAAACAGCGTCGAGATCGCGCGTCGCTGCACGGCGCGTATCGAACTCGGCAAGTACTTCCTGCCGCGATACCCGGCCCCGGCGGGCACCACGCTCGAAGCGCTGTTGGAAGCCGAAGCGGAGCGTGGACTCGGCCAGCGCATGGCGGCTCTGGCTGCGCGCGGCCGGGGACTCAGTCCGGAGTCGGAGGCGGCCTATCGGGCGCGGCTGCAAACGGAGCTTCGCATCATCAATCAGATGGGCTTCGCCGCGTACTTCCTGATCGTCATGGAGTTCATCGCCTGGGCCAAGGCGCGCGGTATTCCAGTGGGGCCGGGACGAGGATCCGGGGCAGGGTCGTTGGTGGCTTACGCGATCGGCATCACCGATCTCGACCCGATCGCCTACGACCTCCTGTTCGAGCGCTTCCTCAATCCCGAGCGCGTGTCGATGCCGGACTTCGACATCGACTTCTGCATGGAAGGCCGCGACGCCGTCATCGCGCATGTCTCCGAACTCTACGGTCACGAAGCCGTCAGCCAGATCATCACGTTCGGCACGATGGCAGCGAAGGCCGTGGTGCGCGACGTCGCGCGCGTGCAGGGCAAGCCCTACGGGCTCGCAGACAAACTCTCCAAGCTGATTCCCTTCGAAGTCGGCATGACCCTGAAGCGTGCGGTCGCCGAAACGCCGGAACTGCGCCAGTTCATCGCCGCCGACGAGGACGTCGGCGAGATCATGGACATGGCCTACCGTCTGGAAGGTCTCGTTCGCAATGTCGGTCGGCACGCGGGTGGTGTGGTCATCGCGCCGTCGCAGCTGACCGATTTCGTGCCACTGTTCGTGGACGAAGCGAGCAACGGTCTCGTCACTCAGTTCGACAAGGACGACGTCGAACGCGCTGGACTCGTCAAGTTCGACTTTCTCGGTTTGAAGACGCTCACGATCATCGATTGGGCGGTGCGCGCGATCAATGCCGCAAACCCGACGCGCGAACCTTTGGACATCGTCAATCTGCCACTCAACGACACCGCTACCTTCGAGTTGCTGGCGCGAGCGGACACGACTGCGGTGTTCCAACTCGAATCGCGGGGCATGAAGGACCTGATCCGGCGCCTCGTACCCGACCGGTTCGAAGACATCGTGGCACTCGTGGCCCTGTTCCGGCCCGGCCCGCTGCAGTCGGGCATGGTCGACGACTTCATCGATCGCAAGCATGGGCGTGCACGGGTCGAGTATCCCCATCCCGATCTCGAGCCCGCGCTGCGGCCGTCGTACGGCGTCATCCTGTATCAGGAACAGGTGATGCAGATCGCGCAGGTGCTGGCCGGGTTCACGCTCGGCCAGGCAGACCTGCTGCGGCGCGCGATGGGCAAGAAGAAGGCCGAGGAAATGGCCGAGCAGCGCAGCCAGTTCGTCGACGGCGCCAGGGCGCGCAGCGTGAACGAGCGCGTGGCGACCCAGATCTTCGATCTCATGGAGAAGTTCGCGGGCTACGGTTTCAACAAGTCGCATTCCGCCGCCTACGCGCTGGTGTCGTATCAGACCGCCTGGCTCAAGGCGCATTACCCCGCGCAGTTCATGGCGGCGGTACTTTCCGCCGACATGCAGCACACCGACAAGATTGTGACTCTCGTCGACGAGGTTCGACGGATGGGTATTCGGCTCGAGCCGCCCAATGTGAACGTTTCCGAGTTCCGCTTCTCGGTGGTGGACGATGTCATTCACTACGGCCTTGGCGCGGTGAAGGGAGTGGGCGAAGGCGCGGTCGAAGCCATCTGCACGGAGCGGGCGGCCCGCGGCGAATTCAAGGACCTCAACGACTTCTGTTTGCGCATCGATTCGCGGCGGCTGAACCGCCGCACCATCGAGGCGCTGATTCGCGCCGGCGCATGTGATTGTCTCGTCCCGTCCGCCAGCATCGATGCGGCACGGTCGATGCTCCTGGCGTCGGTGGAGTCGGCGCTGCAAGGCGCCGAGCAAGTGGCACGGGACGCGAGAAGCGGCATCCACGACCTGTTCGGCGGCGTTGCGGCTGGGGTGCCACAGGCGCCCAAGGCGCAGCGCGCCGTGCGGCCGCAAACGCGTCGAGAGCGCCTCGAAGGCGAAAAGGAGGCGCTCGGCCTGTACCTGACGGGACATCCGATCGACGACTACCTCGGCGAGCTGCGCAGCTTCTGTCCGCGGCCGATTGCGGAGTTGCGTGCGGAGCGGGGCATTCAGCGCCTGGCCGGTCTGGTCGTGAGCTTTCGCACGATGCGCAGCAAGCGTGGCGATACCCTCGCGTTCACCGTGCTCGACGACCGCAGTGCACGGGTCGAGTTGTCGGTGTTCGCCGACGTGTTCGAACCCAACAAGCACAAGATCTACAAGGATGCCGTGCTGATCGCGGAAGGCGAGGTGCAGCAGGACGGGTTCACGGGGGAACTGAAGATGCGCGTCGCGCAGCTGCATACGATGCTCGAAGCCCGGGCGCGGTTCGCAGACTGCCTCGAGATTTCGGTATCCGCCGATACGGCGGATGATCTCCCGGGCCGATTGCGTCGACTGCTGGAGCCGCATCGCAACGACGGCTGTGCCGTGGCCGTGCGCTATCGGGGCCGGGAGGCGCAGGGCCGCATTCTCCTCGGCCGCGCCTGGAAGGTCGCACCGTGCGACGATCTGCTGTCGGCACTGCGCAGCGAGTTCGGTCGGGACGGTGTCGCACTCCACTACCGGAGCACCGGGTAGCCCATCGAACCCCCGGTTGTTCGCGGCCACACCCGCTCCCACAATGCCGGTCGTGACTGCCACCCGCACCAGCATCATCGACGTCGCCATCGCGCAAGCGATCGAGCGATGTGCCGACGCGCCGCGTATCTGGGTCGGATTCAGCGGCGGCCTGGACTCCACCGTGCTGCTGCATCTCGTCGCAAGCGCGGCGCCCGGGCGGGTGTCGGCTGTGCATGTCGATCATGGCCTCGACCCCAAGTCCGAAGCCTGGGCGTTGCACTGCGACGCGCGTGCGCGTGCGCTGGGGGTGCCCCTGCACCGGCGTCGCATCGTCGTTGCGCCCGGACCGAATCTCGAGGCGCGGGCGCGCGAAGCTCGCTACGGCGAGTTTCGGCGCGTCCTCACCCAGGGTGCGGTGCTCATGCTCGCTCACCACGCCGACGACCAGCTCGAGACGATGCTGCTCCGCCTCCTGCGGGGCACCGACCCGAGTCGCCTCGGCATGGCCACGGAGCGGCCGCTCGGCGCCGGCCGGGTACTGCGGCCGTTCCTCGATGTGCCACGCGTCGACATTGCCGCCGCCGCGCAAACGCGGGGGCTCGCCTGGATCGAAGACCCCAGCAATGCCGCTACCGATCACGACCGCAACTACCTGCGGCATGTCGTGCTGCCAACCATTCGAGCGCGCTGGCCGGATGCGGCGCACGCAGCGGCGAGGGGCTTCGCGCGGGGTGAGTGGGATGCGGCGCTGGCCGCGGCCGCGCTCGATGCCGAGATCGGCGACGTCGGCGCGCCGCTTGCCGTGGAACGGCTGAAGAGTCGATGGGCGGCCCGCCTCCTGCGCCGCTGGCTCGAGCATTGCGGCATTGAGGGCGTGCGTGAGTCGGCCCTCGAAGAAGTTCTGACGCAGATCGATCGCGGCCTCGGCGTCGGGGTGGAAGTCGTACCCGGCGTGTTCGTCCGCGGGCACGGCGGTCGACTGTATGCGGACTCTGACGTGGCGACGCGATTCGACGAGCGGTCGTGGGACCTCTCGGGGCCCGCGGACCTTCCGAATGGGGTGTTGCGCGCACAACGCATCGGTGCACCCACGTTCAGCGGCCAGCTGCGCATCCTGCCGTGGCGTGGCGGTGACCGCATC
>JBFKCZ010000209.1:0-5479 GCA_041620035.1 Pseudomonadales bacterium | reverse complement strand
TGTGAAACGCTCGGGTTGCGCGGACCAATGCCGATCTTGAGGGTGGACGTCGTCGGTCCCGTGCCGAGCGAGGTTCGTGCCGGCCTGGCCCGGCGGATATCCGATGCGGCCGCGCCGATACTCGCCTCGAGGCCGCAGGGCACCTGGACCCTCATCAACTTCGTACCACAGGCGAACTACGCCGAAAACGAAGCGTTCGCCGACCAGTCGCCGGTGCTCGTATCGCTGTTGCTTGCTCACCCGCCGAGCGGCACGGCGCTCTCCACCACGCTATCGCAACTGACCAGCGTAATCGCGCGGGCCTGTGAACGTGCGGCGGAGAACGTGCACGTCATCGTCGAACCGCCGGGAGCAGAGCGCGTCTTGTTCGGCGGCAACCTGCAAACCTGACGGATGAGCGACATGAAGACCAGGCCCACGAAGGTCAGTCCCACCGCCTACGTGAAGGCGCTGGCCAACGATGCCATCCGCGGCGATTCGCAAAAGCTCATGAAGATCATGGCCAAAATCACCCGCAAGCGACCGAAGATGTGGGGGCCGAGCATCGTCGGCTATGGTTCCTACCATTACAGATACGAGTCCGGGCGCGAGGGCGACATGCCCATGATCGGGTTCGCGCCACGCGGTCGGGAACTCGTCGTGTACATCATGCCGGGATTCGGAGCGCTGAAGAACGAACTCGCACAGCTCGGCAAGCACCGCAAGGGTAAGTCGTGTCTCTACATCAGGAGTCTCGACGGTATCGACGTCGACGTACTGGAGAGAATTCTCCGGAAGTCGGTCGCGGAGATGGAACGGCGATATGGCTGAGCAATTCACGCCGGAGCGAAACCGATGGACCTGACCGTGCTCGACAATCGCGTGTTCGTTCCCGCGCGCGACTTCCAGTGCTCGCGCGAGTTCTACCTGGCGCTGGGCTGGAAGGAGAACTGGCGTCGGAACCAGCTCGCCGAACTCGAACTCGGTGGCGTACGATTTCTGCTGCAGGACCACTACGACCAGGGGTGGGCAGAAAACTTCATGCTGCAGATAATCGTGGTGGACGCGCAAGCTTGGTTCGAGCATGTGCGGGCCGTGCTCGCGAACAAACAGTTCGGCGCCGCGCGCACGCAGCCGCCGAAGCGCGAACCATGGGGATTCCTGGTCACGTATGTGTGGGATCCCTGCGGAGTACTCCTGCACATCGCGCAGAAGCTCTGACTTTCAACCGGCCGTGTAAGGCAAGGCATGATCTACTACGACTATTACGCGGATGTGCCCGAAGCGGCGATCGACGCGCTGCTCACGAGCGCAGAGCTGGGCAGGCTCGTCACGGTCGATGCCGAGGGCCGTCCCGATCTCGGTCTCTATCCATTCGTCTTTCACGACAACACGGTGGAGATCCACCTGAACCGTAAGGACGCGCAGTTCGGCGACCTGCAGGCGCGGCCGCACGTCGTATTCGAGGTGGACGACGTGCTCGGTGTGATTCCCTCCTACTGGGTCGACCCCCACAGTGCCGTCATGGCCACCGCATATCACCGCACGGTGCTCTTCGATTGCACCGCAGTAGTGATCGACGACGTGCACGCGCTGGCACGCCAGCAGATGGCCCTCATGGCGCGATATCAGCCGGAGGGCGGCTTCGAGCCCGTGGATCCAAACGACCCGATCTATGCGGGGGCGCTGCGCTCGATTGCCGCGATCACGCTTCGCGTCGAGAAACGGCGCGTCAAGTTCAAGCTGGCGCAGAATCGTTCCGTCAACGTGCGGCAGCATGTCATCGGCAAGCTGCGCGAACGGGGCCGGCACAACGACGCTCGCGCCGCATCGGCGATCGAGGCGACCTTGTAGACAATGGCGAAGCCTACCCAAGTGTCGACGCTGCAAAACCCTGAAGCCGGGGCGATCCCGACACGGTCGCGCTTCGTGACCGTGATCGCCTGGCTGACCATCATTGCTTCGGTCCTCCTGCTGTTGCTGTTGCCGCTGGTGATCGCTGCCCTGTCCCTGCTTGCGCCCGCAGAGGCTGGCGCGCTTCGTAACGCCGTGCTGATGTTCGGGGCGGCGTGTGTGCTGCAACTCGTCATGGGCGTGGGACTCCTGCAGCGACGCAACTGGGCGAGGCTCCTCATGGTGATATCGCTCGCTGCCGTGGCAGCCTGGCAGGCCGTCGATCTCCTCACGTCGGACGGCACGATGCCGCCATTACCCGAGCCGTTCGGCAGCGATCCTGCAATGGCCGAACTGCTGGTTACGGCAAACCGAGCGATGGTGGTTCTAGGGCTTGTGCTCATCGTTGGAAGCCTCTGGGCGATGTATCGCTTCACGCGCGCGGACATCCGTCGCGAGTTCGGCGCATTGCAATGAAAGTCGAAGTCATCAGCCGCCAGCGGGGACTACTGATTCGCCGCCTCGTGCTCGAACCCGGCGAAGCGATGCGCTGGCATACCGACCTCTGCCACCGCTTTTCCGTGGTGGTGCGCGGCGAACGGCTGACGCTCGAGTACCGCGACGGCGAACGCGTGGACCTCGACGTGTCTCCCGGCATGGCGGACTGGGACGCGCCCGAAGCGCGTGTTCATCGTGCGGTCAACACGGGGTCGGAAACGTTCGAGGAAGTGGTGACCTTCCATCTCAACGCCGAGGACGAAGAGCCGCAGCCGAACGCGCCCTGAGTTCTGTCTCTCAGCGTTCGAAGCGCCACTCGGTCGCCGAGTTCGAGAACTGGGCACCACCGTCCAGCCCCGTGTTGTCACAGATCCAGGCCAGCACTCGCACGGGCCGAACCTGAAAGACATCCTGCGTCGTGGCCGGCATCTCCCACTGGTACTTCTCGCGGTAGGCATTCACCCACGCGCCCACGTCGCGGGCATCGAGCCCTTGCGCGATGCCTTCGACGATCACGACGTCCTGCGCACTCTCCAGATTGATCTGAACGCGCGGGTCCGCCGCAATGTGCCTGGCGATCAGCGATCCACTGCTGAACCAGAGGTGCTGGTTCTGCCAGATCCCCCACACGGGCCGTGAACTCGGAAATCCCGCGGTACGCGTGGCGATCCAATAAGCCGACGCATCGACGAGCCGACGCTCGGCCCATGGCCAGGCCAGCAGACCGCCCGGCTGCACATAGCCGGACAGGCTCGGTCGTTCTGGTTCGGGAATCTTCATTGGTTCTTCTCGAGGGGCCGCAGGACTTGTCGCATCTCGGTGCCGACCGCTTCGAAGCCGTACTTTTCATAGAAGGGTCGGTTACCTTCGGTGCGCGCAACCAGATACAGACCCATTTCGGCGCAGCCCTTGCGTCGCGCGGCGTCTATCGCCTGCTGCACGAGCAATCCACCGACGTTCTTGCCACGCGCGGCATCATCGACGATCAACTCCTCCAGCTGGCAATAGAGGCCCGCGTAGCGAATGGCGACGTTGTAGGACACCGTCACCACACCAAGAATCGTTGGCCCTTCGCAGGCAACCAGAATCTCGCCGCGCTCGCCTTCGAGAAGTGTGGCGAACGCCGTCTCCCATCCCGGCGACACCGAGCCACCGGTCAACGTTTCGATGAGACTCAAACACCGCACCCGATCGTCGAGCCTCGCAGATCTCGCGACAACCGCCACACCCGCCTCCCCTGTTGCGACTTCGGAGGTCGAGTGTACCGGGAGACGGTGCGTCGGCGAATTTTCATCGATGTCCACTCCGCTTATGATGCATCGACAACGCGCGCAGACTCACCCATGACCATCCGGCAGATCGCACCGCAACTGCTCGTCGACGATCTCGCGGCCTCGGTAGCCTTCTACGTCGACGCGCTCGGCTTCAGTCAGGCCATCGACTGGGAGGATTTCTATGCGAGCGTCGAGCGCGACGGCCAGTCCATTCATCTGAAGTGCGCGCCCAAGACGGCAGCAGATCGCGCGAACCGCCTCGACAACGAGCACTTGGATGCTTTCATCGAAGTCACGAATGCGGAGGCTCTCCACCGTGAATTCGAGGCCCGGGGTGTCGCGATTCTGAAACCCCTCACCGATCGGCCGTGGGGCGCTCGCGATTTCTACGTCAGGGACCCGGATGGGTACATCCTCGGCTTTTCACAAACACTTTGAGGGCGGCTGCCTTTGCGGCGCGGTGCGATTCGCGTGTACCGGCACGCCCGCACACGTCAGCTATTGCCACTGCTCGATGTGCCGGAAGGCGACGGGTGGGCCCTACTCGGTCATGGCGAGCTTCCCGCGCGCGGAGATTCGATGGCTTCGCGAACCGCAGTGGCGGCGCTCGAGTCCGCTGGCGATGCGCGCCTTCTGTTCGGCCTGCGGCACGCCGCTGGCCTTTCAGTATGACGATTCGAACCTGCAGAGCCTTTCGGTGGGCGCCTTCGACGACGCCAGCACGTTGGTACCAGAACAGCACGGCGGCGTCGAAAGCCGTTTGAGCTGGGTTAGCGTAGACGATCACCTTCCCGAAGAACGCTGCGACGACGATCCGGACTATCGGCAGTTGCTGATCGACACGGGCTGGCGTCCGCCGCATGCAACATGAGGAACCACAACGAATGGACACAACCGCAGCCGTAATCGAGTCGCTGGAACGTGCCGCCGAGATCGGCGGCGATCCCACGGCCGCCGTGTACGCACGTTACTTCACGGTTTGCCCCGAGTCGCGCGCCATCATGGGGCACGTGGATCTGCACATGCAGGGCCGCATGCTCACCGAGGTGCTGCGCCTCATGATGGCGGTCGACCCTGCGGCAGACTCTGCCTACCTGCGGTTCGAGACGACCAATCACACCGGCTACGGCGTGGGACAGCAGATGTATGCGCCACTCCTGACGGCGCTCCGGGATACCGTGCGGGACACGCTCGGCGAGGAATGGCAGCCGCGTCATGCGGCCTCATGGGCCGACCGCATCGACTCGTTGCTCGCGCAACTGGATGCGGCACAGCGCAGTGCGTGATGGCGTCGCGCCCGTGGTGCGCAGCGCCCGGGACGACGACCTCGATGAGATTCTCGCGCTCAACGTGACCTTCGAGCACTTCCTCAGCGTGCTCGACCGGTCGACTCTCGAGCGCCTACATGCTGCCGCGACCTATCACCGCGTGATCGAGCAGGATGGGGAGCTTGCGGGGTTTCTGCTGGCGTTCGGCAGTCGCGACCGCTACGGCGGCGAGAATTTCGGCTGGTTCGTGGAACGCTACGAGACATTCATCTACGTCGATCGCATCGTCGTTGCCGAGCACCACAGCGGCCGCGGGTTCGGCCGGTTGCTGTACGAAGATCTGATGGCGTTCGCGCGCGATCGCGGCATCGGCCAGATCACCTGCGAGTACGACATCGACCCGCCAAATCCCGCCTCCGCGCGCTTCCACGCCGCGTTCGGATTCGCCGAAGTGGGGCAGCGCCTCCTGGACACGGGAAAGCGCGTGTCGATGCAGCGCCTCGTACTCGACGCGACGCCACCATGACTCTGACGATCGTTTCCGGCCCGCCCGGTGCGGGCAAGACC
>JBFKCZ010000208.1:0-5484 GCA_041620035.1 Pseudomonadales bacterium | reverse complement strand
GCCGGCGGCCACACCGCCATGACCGCGATGCGATGCTAATGGGGTTCGGCGCGACTCAGCACGCCAGCGCCAAGTAGCGCGGCAACGTCTTCGTCCGACTTGGCAAGCCAGTCGGCGAGCACCTGCGCGTTGTGCTCGCCACGGTGGGCGGTAACGCCACGTACGCCGCTGCTGGCGGCGGAAAACCGGTACGGCGACTGCGTGGTAGGACGCGTACCGCCGTCGCGGTCGTCCACATCGACGATGCTGCGGCGCGCCTTCAACGTGGGCTGATCGCGCACGTGCGTTCCGGCCCGTACGTCACCCCACGCGAGATTGAGCTTGTCCATCGTGGCAATCAGCGCTTCGCGGGTGTCGAACGTCATGAAGAACGCCGTGATCGCGGCATGACGCTTCGCGATCTTCTCTTCGAGGCTCATTCCCTCGGTCGCCACTTCCGGAACACCGCAACGCCGCGTCAGGAGCTTCCAGAGATGGCGCACGTCGGTGGATACGAGTATCGGTCCGATGGGTGTCTTCCAGACTTCGTTGCGCAGTGGCCCCGAGTCTTCCGACGATTCCATTTCGAACTGCAGCTGATCGTCGGTGGCGATGGTCGCGTCGATCATCGCGATGTCGATGTGCTGACCGCGCCCGGTGCGCGCGCGCATGATCACGGCCGCGAGAAGCGCAACGAGACCGTGCAGCGAGGCGTTGGTATCGGCAACGGACAGCGGCAGATCGAGGAATGGCGTGGATCCGCGCCGCGCCGCACGATGGATCAGACCGGCTTCGGCGTGCACGACCGGTGCGTAGGCAGGGCGCCTCGATTCCGGACCGTTCTGCCCGAACCCGGAAATCGACAGCTGGATCAGCCGCGGATTGATTCGGCTCAGCGCTTCGTAGCCGATGCCCAGGCGACCCATCACGTCGGGACGATAGTTCTCGATGAGGATGTCGGCCCTGGCAACGAGTTCGCCGACGAGATCCGTGGCGCCCGGCGCTCGCAGGTCGATCGAGATGTTGCGCTTGCCGACGTTCTGCTGATGAAAGTAGCCGGGCACGTTGGCGATCACCCGGCCCCACAAGCGAGTCACATCGCCGTCGGGCGGTTCGACCTTCACGACGTCCGCCCCGAGGTCGCAGAGCATTCGGCCCGCAAATGGACCCGCGAGCACCCGCGAAAAGTCCAGCACCTTCAAACCTTCCAGCGGGTAGTCCATTGTCACCTCGAAGCGATCACCCCTTGTAGCCGATCGCAGGGAACGCGGTCAACGAACGGCCGGCGCCTCCGAGAGCGCCCCTATCCAGAACCGCTCCATGTCCTTGCGGAACGCCTCGGCTTGCCCGGGTTGGCTGCCGATTCGCGCGCCGGTTCGTCCGTAGCCCGCTTTCAACGCGTAGACCATGAGGTCGCGATCCACGAGCCGCGCGTCGGATTCGCCGCTCAGGGGATGCACGAACGCCCCCTCCGACGACAGGTACACGGTCGGCGCGCCGGGCGATACCGAAGCGTCCTTGATCAGCTCGATGGAGGTTTCGCGATCGAAGCTGTGATGGGCCGCCGGGAAGATCTCGAGCGATGCGTCGCCGCCGGCAAGCCGGATCGCCTGCACGTGGCCCTGCACCTGCTGCGGCAAACACCACTCGTCGCGATCGCCGATGACGCATCGGACGATGGTGGCGCCGACGCCTGGATCGAGGAACTGGTGACCGCACCAGGGGTAGGCGGCATACACGGCACGCAGCCCGCGGCTGGGACCGATCACGGCGTCGGCGAAGCGCCGCGTTGCCGCGGTCAATACCGCGCTGCCGCCGCGACTGTGTCCCTGCGCGCCGATCCGACCCGCGTCGATGTCGTCGCGGGCCGCGAGCGTTCGATACGTCGCGAGCACATCATAGGCACTCGCCGCGAACGAGTATTGAGTCTGGTCGGCTACGGTGGATGTGACATTGCGGGCCCCGAACGGATCGACGACGAACGCCGCGAAGCCGAGTTGCGTCAGCGTTCGTGCATGGGCCACGTGCGAATCGGCGACACCGAGACTGCCCGGTACGATCACGATGCAAGGCAGACGCCCCTGGCCGCGCGGCCGGAACAGCTGGCCGTCGATGGTGGCCTTGGGAAGTGAACGGCTTGCGCTGACGACCTGGTGATAGTTGAGGGGGTTGGCGGTGGCGATCTCGATCGTCTCCCCCTTGATGCCGCCATCGAATTCGATTCGACGCTCGCCGAATCGCGCGCCGTCTCCAGACATCAGAACCTGTCTCCGTGCCAACTAAGTCGTGGTGTATTTGCCGTCGAAGTCCATCCAGCGGCGGCTGTCGTAGTCATACAGCTTGCAGCGCCGCATGCAATCCATCATGTAGCGAATCGTCAATGGCTGGTGCAGCACGGCGATGCCGCGCAGCGCGCCCTGTGCTGCGTCGATCCGATACAACGGAATTCGAACGTCGAGATGATGTGCCGGGTGCGTCATGATGTTGTTGAACAACCAGCCCAGCTTGCCCGGCAACTGCACGTTCACGGTCGACGACAATCCATCGCGGTTGGCCTCCCACACATCGATGTCGTCGTACCAAGCGAGGTCGGGGTGCGTGTGATGAAAATAGATTGCCGCGCCCATGATCATCGACCAGACCACGAGCGGCCACAGAAATGCAGCCGTCACCAGTTCCACAATCGATTGTCCGGTCAGCTGGGCCACGGCAACCAGCGACACGATCCAGCACACACCGAAGAGTGCCACGACCGCCGAATCGCGCCGGTGCACGGGCCGCCGCCCCGGCATGTCGAACGCGCTGGGAAAGAAAAGCTTCTTCCACCACAACTCGATCACGTAGTACGCGCCATAACCGACGCCCGATCGATAGAACCGCTCCATGACGCGACCGCGCACCGGCAAAGCGTCGTAGTCGCGCTTGGATAGCGGCGTCCAGACGTAGTCGCGGCCGCGCAGGTTGGTGTACACGTGATGGCCGAGGTTGTGGCCGGCTTCCCACAGGCTGTACGTAGTCAGCGACGGCAGAAACGCGAGCCAGCCGATGCGCCGGTTCCAGTCGCGATTCGATACGAATGATTGGTGGCAGGCATCGTGGCCGATGATGAAGAGCCGCGCGATCTGCAGACCGACGAATGCGCCGAGCAGCAGTTTGACGAGGAAGTCATCGACAACGACCGTCACTACCAAGGCCAGCGCAAACAAAGCCAGGTCGAAACTCAGAAGCGCGATCGCACGCGCGTTCGATGCGGATCGAAACCCCCGGACCAACTTCTTCAGCGTCGGCCGGTCACCAACGATCCCCATCTACTACCCCACCCGCGCAGCATGCGCGCGGACTATATCGTCTGACGCTCGCTTCAGCCAGCCGGATCATTCCGGCTGGAGCGGCGTCTTCATGATCAGCTCGCGGTGTGGATACGGGATCTTCACACCGTGCTCCTTGAACGTATCCCACAACGCCAGCAGCACCTTACCGCGGATATTCGCGAGCCCCTCGCGGGGATCTCGAATCCAGAAGCGCAGCACGAAGTCGAGCGAGGAGTCGCCGAATCCGGTCAGCCAGCACACCGGCGTGCGCTCGGCGATCACGCGGGGCACGCCCTTTGCGGCCTCGATCGACAGCGCCGTCACCTGGTGCGGGTCCGAGTCGTAGGAGACGCCGAAATTCACTTCGATGCGCACGAATTCGTCGGAGAACGACCAGTTGATGACCTCGCGGGTGATGAAATCCTCGTTGGGAATCAGGTATTCGCGACCGTCGCGGGTGATGACGGAAACGAAACGCGCGCGCAATTCGCGTATCCAGCCGAACGTTTCCCCCAATGTGATGGTGTCGCCCGGTTTGATGGATCGGTCCAGCAGAATGATGATCCCGGAGATGAAGTTCGACACCACCTTCTGCAGGCCGAAGCCGATACCGACACCGATCGCACCCGACAGCACGGTGAACACGGTGAGGTCGATGCCGACACCAGAGATAGCCACCAGAGAGGCGATCACGATCAGCGCGATCCTGAGCACCTTGCCGACCAGCACCCGAAGCGACGGTGTGAGCTCTTCCGACTGCTGGATACGGTTGTCGAGGAAATTGCCGAAGGCGACCGCAACCCACAGCAGAATGCCCAGGAAGACGATGGCCTTGAGCACCAGCAGCAGCGAGATCCGGGAATTGCCAATCGCGAACCCCACGTCGTCGAGCAACGTAGCTGCGTCTTCGGTCACGCCGAGAATGAGCAACGCCACATACGACCAGCCGACGACCGCGATCAGACGGCCCATCGCCCGGCTGTGAATCGCCCGCGACAGCACCGAAATCACCAGCCACGCAAACGCGAGCACGAGCGAAGTCCAGGCCAGCTGGCTCGACTCCGGCCCTAGGAAGCTGCGCGCGATCAGTACGGCAACGCCGGCAAACACGACGAAGAAGACCCACTCGAGTCGCCGCAGCAGTCCGACGATCACGCGAAGCAGACTGGGGTCGCCCTTGATGCCCCTGGCCCATGCCTCGAGACGCGGTTCGACACGGTTGGACAGGAGCCAGGCGACGACGAACAACGCGACGATCGCGCCGATCTGGTACAGCGTGCCGGGACGGCTCAGGTAATCGAGTGAGAGTTCGCCGAAGCGAATGAGGCGTTCGACGAGTGCATTGGAGTCGATGGCAATCTCCTGTTATCGATCGAAACGAAGTCCGCCGCGAACTACGCTGCGGTGGGCGTTTCCAATCTTGGCTGATCGCGGTCCTAAATCGAAGTCCTGATCGTTCGCCACTTTGCAACACCGACTCGATTCTGTAGAAAGGCAGCGCCCCTGCATTCACGGACATCGCCCATGAAGGAACTGGAAGAACTGAAACAGCACGTGGCGCAGCTCGAGCGCCACGTGGCGCATCTCGAGGGTGTGATCGCCGTGCTGCTCGAAGAAATCGCTGCGGGCCGCATCTTCGAATCGGCGGCCGGCATACTTGCGGAGTTCAAACCGGGCAGTTGATCTCAGCAGGCGTCGGCGAGCGCCGCCAATGCGCGCTCATAGATTGCCTGATGGTGCTCGTAGGACCCGTGCTTGCCGCGCCAGCGGAACTCGTAGATCTCCCAGACGCGGCGGCCCGTATCGTTGCGGGTCACCACCACGAGTTCGTTGGCACGGTCGATCAGCATGAATTGCCCGCCCCACCCCTGGGTCCAAACGGTGTCGAAGTCCTCGTCGAGCCACCACTGGTAACCGCTGCCTTCGAACGGCGCGACGTTGCTGGCCGTGGAATAGCGTGTCGTACTTTCGTCGAGCCAGGCGCTCGGAACGACCTGCACGTCGCCCCATCGCCCGTCGTTGAGGAACAGGGCACCCAGGCGGGCGAGATCGCGCGCCGACAGGAAGAGCGCGAATCCGGGGACGCTGGCAACGATGGGATCCTCCGCAACGACGTGCGCGGGCAGGAAGTCCTGCATGTCGATCGGCTGCGCAAGCCACTCACCGATCAGTGCACCCATGCCGCGACCCGTCG
>JBFKCZ010000207.1:0-5495 GCA_041620035.1 Pseudomonadales bacterium | reverse complement strand
TTCTTGCAGCGCGAAGCGTTCACCGACTCCGAGATTTCCATCAATGCGCCTTCGGTAACCGACAAAGAGGCGGCGACCTACGGTGATGCGTCGGTGCGGCTTCGCTACACGGCGCACCAGACGATCACGGTGTACACAACACAGGTGGACAAGGTGCGGGCCGCCGCACGCAGACTCGTGGACCTCGGCAAGCTCGGCGTCGTGATCGCGAGCGACGACTACCAGGGACGGACGGAGTTCCTGTTCAGCGGCTTGAACGACATCAAGCCCGCGATGATCGAAGAAGCGACGATCAAGGCCCGGGAAGTCGCCGAGAAATTCGCGGCGGACTCGGCCAGTCGAATCGGCAAGATCCGTTCGGCGAGCCAAGGGCAGTTCAGCATCGATGATCGCGACAGCAGCACGCCACACATGAAACGTGTCCGCGTGGTATCGACGGTCGAGTACTACCTCGTCGACTGAATCGGCATGAACCGGATCCTTCTGTTCACGAGCGTGCTGCTGCTCATCACGGGTGCGCTGCTCGCAAATCGAATCCAGACGGTCGGTGGCGATGTGCGCGTCGAGGACGTGCGCTTCACCGACAGCGATGGACGGATCATGAGCGGCCTGCTCTACGTGCCAGCTGGCGCGAGCCGCAGCCATCGTCGTCCGGCGGTCCTCGCAGTGCATGGCTACATCAACTCACGGGAAACTCAATCGCCGTTTGCCATCGAGTTTGCCCGGCGCGGCTACGTGGTACTGGCCTTGGACCAGACCGGGCACGGCTTCAGCGAGCCGCCAGCGTTCGCCGCGGGGTTTGGCGGACCGGCCGGCCTTGCCTATCTCCGATCGCTACCGTTCGTAGACACCGACAATATTGGCCTCGAAGGGCATTCGATGGGCGGCTGGGCGGTGCTGAGTGCCGCAGCCGCCATGCCAGACGACTATCGAGCGATCGTGCTTCAGGGTTCCACCACCGGCTTGTTCGGAACGCAGGAAGGTACTGCCACCTGGCCGCGCAACGTCGCGATCGTGTTCAGTCGGTGGGACGAGTTCGCCGAACTCATGTGGGGCGTGCGGCGCGGCATCGACGTCGTGACAGCGCCAAAGCTCAAGGCGTTGTTCGGCACCACTGACGATGTCGATGAGGGGCGCCTGTATGGCAATCCGAGCCGCGGTACCGCACGCCAGCTCTATGTGCCGGCAACGACACACCCAGGAGATCATCTGTCCACGGCGGCCGTGGCTGCGGCCCTCGACTGGTTCGACACGACACTTTCCGGCGGCGAGCGTTTCGAGCGGCAGACGTGGTGGTGGAAGGAAGTGGGCACCGCAATGGTGCTCTGCGGATTGGTACTCCTGATTCCGAGCGTCGGCGGATGGCTGCTGCGGACGCCCGCTTTCCGGCCGCTCGCCACACCTCGAACTTCGAGTGGCGATGCCGGCTGGCGCACCGTACTGCAGCTGTCCCTGGTACCCGTGCTGACGTACCTCCCCGCGTATGTCGCCGCGGAGCGGTGGCTTCCACCCAACTCACTCTGGCCACAGCCGCTCACGAACGGGCTCATGGTATGGCTGTCCGCCAATGCGCTGATCACGGCGGCCACGCTAGTCATCGCGCGATCGAATACGAATGCTCGAGAACTCGGTTTCTCGTGGTCCGACGGTTTTGCCATTCGCCGCGTGGGGCACGCACTGCTGCTGGCAGTGGCGGTGGTTGGCGCTGCGTATGTCGCGCTCTGGTCGCTGAGCGCAGTCTTCACGGTCGACGCGCGATTCTGGGTGGTCGCTGCCAAGCCGCTCGCTCCATGGCATGCAGGGCCGTTGCTCGCATACCTGCCGCTGCTCGTCGTCTTCTTCGTCCTCCTGGGTGCCGCCGCGAACCCACTGCTCTCCGGCGACTCCACTGCACGCGCAAGCACGCGCCTCGCGGCAACATTGACCGGGGGCTTCGTGTTGTTCCTGCTGGTTCAGTACGTGCCGCTGCTGGCGGGTGCCGAGCTCCCGCTCGGCCAGCCGCTGTTCACGATCGTGGCGATTCAGTTCGTCGCGCTGCTCGCTTTCGTTGCTGTGAACATCGCAGTCTTCAATCGAGCAACGGGGACGGTTTACGTGGGCGCAGTCGTGAACGCGCTGTTCATCGGCTGGATTGTCGTCGCCGGGCAGGCAACCGCGGTGGCGTGACGGGCTTGTAATTCACAGCACGAGCCGACGCTTCGCGCGACCCGCCGTCGCATGCCGGAAGCACGAGGTCAGGTGGTCGTTGACCAGGCCACCCGCCTGCATGAATGCATAGCAGATCGTAGGACCGACGAACTTGAAGCCGCGCCGCTTCAACGCCTTGGACATCGCTTCGGCCTGCGGCGTCTTGGCCGGGATCTGAGTGTGGTGTTGCCACCGATTCTGCAGAGGGGCGCCATCGACGAAGGACCAGAAGAAGTCTGGCTCGCTGGCCTGCATGTCCAGATGGGCGCGCGCGTTCGCGACCACCGCTTCGATCTTGCCGCGGTGGCGGATGATGCCGGGGTTTCGGAGCGCACGATCGATGTCGCGCTTCTTCCAGATCGCAAGCCGCTCCGGTGAGAAGCCTTCGAAGGCTGCGTGCATGTTGGCGCGCTTGCGCAGCACCGTGATCCAGCTCAGGCCTGCCTGCATGCCTTCGACCATCAGCAACTCGAACAGGGCCAGGGGCTCACGACATGGAATGCCCCACTCGCTGTCGTGATAGCGAACATAGAGCGGATCGGTGCCGCACCACGTGCAACGTGCTTTGACCATGCCCGGGTTTTGCCGGAAGATTCGCGGCGATTCTAGAACCTATCTCGAAATCGTGCCTTTCTTCGCCTCAAAGCATCGCCCAAGCGCTACGCCACCGTGAGTGCCGCCCGCGACACGCTGCGCGCGCTCCTGTTCTACGCGGGCTATGCATCGATCACCATCGTCTGGGGCACCTTGTCGCTCCTCATCGCATGGGCGATTCCCTACCGCGCGCGCTTTCACTTCATCATCGGCGCGTGGACGCGGATGGTGCTCGGCTGGCTACGTTTGTGCTGTGGCGTTCGCCACGAGGTGGAGGGCCTCGAGCACATTCCGGAACACGCCTGTATCGTCTTCGTCAAACACGAAAGCACCTGGGAAACGGCGTTCGTGCAGACGCTCTTTGCGCCGCAGGCGACGCTGATCAAGCGCGAGCTCCTGCTCATACCCTTCTTCGGTTGGGCGTTTCGTTTACTGAAACCCATCGCGATCAACCGCGGCGATGCCCGCGCCGCACTGCGGCATCTGATCCGTGCCGGCAAGGACCGCATCGATCAGAACATCTGGGTGGTACTGTTCCCGGAAGGGACCCGGGTGCCCGTTGGCGGCACGCGACCCTTTCAGGCGGGCGGTGCCGCCCTGGCGCAGGCCAGTGGGGCGCCCGTCATCGTGGTCGCTCACAACGCCGCGGATTACTGGCCGGCGCACCAGCTCCGCAAACGCGCCGGCACGATTCGCGTCCGGATCTCGCCACCGATCTCCACCAAGGACAAAAAAGCGAAGGAAATCAATGCCTTAGCACAGGAGTGGATGGCCCAGGCCATGCTTGGGCTCGGTCGCGCTCAGACGTCGAGGTTGACCACGGACAGCGCGTTGGCCTCGATGAACTGACGCCGCGGCTCCACCTGATCGCCCATGAGCGTGGTGAACATCTGGTCGGCGGCGATGGCATCGTCGACCGTGACCCGGAGCATACGCCGCACTTCGGGGTCCATGGTGGTTTCCCACAACTGACCCGGATTCATCTCTCCCAGGCCCTTGTAGCGCTGAATGTCGAGACCGCGACGCGCCAGTCCGAGCAACCAGTCGAGGGCGTCGGTGAACGTGCCGATCTCATGGCGCTGTTCGCCGCGCTTGAGGTAAGCGCCGGGCTCGAGGAGGCCTTCGAGTCGGGTGCTCATCGCCGCGATCGCGCGGTAGTCGGCGGAGCGGAAGAAGTCCTGTCCGAGCACGACATTGGTGGACACACCTCGAGTACGAATCTCGATCGACGGTACATAGCAGCGGTGTTCCGGGTCGAACTCCGTCTTCAGTGTGAAGGCTTCGGACGTGCTCGACTGCAGTCGCTCCGCCAACGTCGCGGTCCACGCCTGCACCACCGCCTCGTCAGTCAGGCTCTCGGCTGCGAGTGGCGGGATTTCCAGGAGCGCCCGCGTCACGCGCGTTGGATAGACCCGTGCCAAACCGGTGAGCCGGGCGAGCAGCTCACGATAATCGCGAACGAGCGACTCCAGCGTCTCCGCGGCAATGGGTGGGGCATCGGCGTTCACGCTCAGCGATGCGCCCTCCAGTGCTAGCTGCACGAAATGCGCGTCGAGCTCCGCATCGTCCTTGACGTACTGTTCCTGCTTGCCGCGTTTGACCTTGTAGAGCGGCGGCTGCGCAATGTAGATGTGCCCCTGTTCGATGAGCTCGGGCATCTGCCGAAAGAAGAAGGTCAGGAGCAGGGTGCGGATGTGAGAGCCATCGACATCCGCGTCGGTCATGATGATGACGTGGTGATAGCGCAGCTTCGTCGGATCGAACTCGGTGCGGCCGATGCCGCAGCCCAGCGCGGTGACGAGATTGCCGACTTCCGCGGAAGACAGCATCTTGTCGAACCGGGCTTTCTCCACGTTCAGGATCTTGCCTCGCAGTGGCAGGATGGCCTGGGTGCGTCGGTCACGACCCTGTTTCGCGGAGCCGCCGGCGGAATCGCCCTCGACTAAGTAGAGTTCGGACAGTGCGGGGTCCTTCTCCTGGCAATCCGCGAGCTTGCCCGGCAGCCCGGCGATGTCCAGGGCGCCTTTGCGCCGCGTCATTTCCCGCGCTTTGCGCGCGGCCTCGCGGGCACGCGCGGCCTCGATCATCTTCATCACGAGATTCTTGGCGTCCTGCGGGTGTTCGTCGAGATACTGAGTGAAGTGCTTCGCGAGCTCCTGTTCGACCGCCGGCTTCACTTCGCTCGACACCAGCTTGTCCTTGGTCTGGGAGGAGAACTTCGGATCGGGCACCTTGACGGAAACCACCGCGGTGAGCCCTTCCCGGGCGTCATCCCCCACCGGGCTGACATTGATCTTCTTCAGCAGGCCTTCACGTTCGATGTAGTTGTTGAGGGTTCGGGTCAGGGCGCTGCGGAAGCCCGCGAGGTGGGTGCCACCGTCGCCCTGGGGGATGTTGTTGGTGTAGGCGAACACCTGTTCCTGAAACGAATCGTTCCACTGCATGGCGATCTCGACGCCGATGCCGTCCTCCCGCTCCGCCGCGAAATGAAACACTTCGTTCAGAGAATTCTTCTTATTATTCAGATACTTAACGAATGCTTTCAGCCCGCCCTCGTAGACGAACAGGTCTTCCTTGCCGGTCCGTTCGTCGCTCAGGCGGATCTTCACGCCGGAGTTGAGAAACGCGAGTTCCCGCAGGCGTTTGGCGAGGACGTCGTAATGAAACTCGATGTTGCGGAACGTCGCGGGGGAGGGTTTGAAGTAGCACTCCGT
>JBFKCZ010000206.1:0-5527 GCA_041620035.1 Pseudomonadales bacterium | reverse complement strand
TTGTTGCCGGCCTGGGGCGGAACCTGACCATTCATGAGCCAGCGCATCGCCTGGAAGTCGAGCATGCTCACTTGCGCCTGCAGCAGCGACGTCTGTACCCAGCGGCCCTTGCCGGTTTGCGTACGCTCGATGAGTGCAACGAGCAGGCCGATGGCGAGAAACAGACCCGCGGATAAGTCGGCGACGGGAATGCCCGCCCGCACCGGGCCCTGGCCCGGCAGGCCCGTGATGGACATCAGCCCGCCCATGCCCTGTGCCACCTGATCGAATCCGGGCAGATGACCGTAGGGGCCGTCCTGGCCGAATCCCGAAATGCTGCCGTAGACGATGCCCGGGTTTACCTCACGCAGCGACTCATAGTCGATACCGAGCCGATGTTTCACGTCGGGACGATAGTTCTCGACGACCACGTCGGCCTTCGCGACCAGGCGTTTGAAGACTTCGAGACCCTGGGGGCTCTTCAAGTTGAGCGAAAGACTGCGTTTGTTGCGATGCAGATTCTGAAAGTCGCTTTCGGTTCGCGACTCACCGAGCGTGCCTTCTTCGTTGCCAGGCAGCTCGACTTTGATGACGTCCGCCCCCCAGTCGGCTAGTTGGCGAACCGCTGTGGGACCCGCGCGAACTCGAGTCAGATCGAGCACCCGGATGTGCGCTAGAGGCAAATTCATGGCCGGTCCATCCGTCGAGGCTGCCGAGCGTACCATGGCCTCGCGACCGTGCTTGCCGATCGAACGCCGATCATGCGAATCTTCGCGGCTCCTGGGAGGGCAGATGCAACAGACCGGCGAGTATCGCATCGGCGCGCCGCGCCTCGCGGTCTGGGAGGCGTTGAACGACCCGGACGTGCTGGCGCGCTGCATCGATGGATGCCAGTCGATGGCGCGAACGGGCGACAGCGCCTTCGCGGCGCGGGTCAAAGCGAAAATCGGTCCGGTGAGCGCGGCGTTCAACGCCGATCTCGAGTTGACCGATCTGAACCCGCCGGAGTCGTACACGCTCAATGCCAGCGTCAAGGGGGGCGCGGCAGGCTTCGGTAAGGGTGTGGCGCGGGTCGCTCTCTCCGCCGAGGGTGACGCAACGGTGTTGCGCTACACCGTCGAAGGCAGCGTGGGCGGCAAGCTTGCCCAGGTTGGTCAGCGGCTGGTGGATGCAGCCGCGCGAAAAATGGCGGACGACTTCTTTTCCCGCTTCGGGCAGGAAGTCGCGCCCGGAGCGGTCGCGCCGGGCGTCAGCGAAAAGGTCGTCGCTGCGGGCGCCGGAACGACGGAGTCGAGCGGACGCTATGTCATCTGGATCATCGTGTTCCTGGTGCTGCTGATGGCGATCGTGCTCGCGTCCTGACACCGGACGCGTCGGTACCGTCTGACAATGTCAGTCGTACAAGGACAATGGGAGGCGAACGTGAAGGTTTCGTTGACGGTCAATGGCCGCGACCATGTTGTCGATGTCGCGGCAAACACACTCCTCGTCGATCTCATTCGCAGTCGGTTGGGATTGACGGGTACGCATGTCGGTTGTGACACCAGCCAGTGCGGCGCGTGCACGGTGCATCTGGACGGCAGATCGGTGAAATCGTGCACGATGCTGGCCCTACAGGCCGAAGGTGCGGAGATCACGACGATCGAAGGCATCGGTACGGCCGATACCTTGCACCCGATGCAGGCGGCGTTTCGCGAATGTCACGCGCTGCAATGCGGCTTCTGTACACCGGGCATGATCATGAGCGCCATCGATCTCGTGCAGAGCGCGAACGGCACGCTCGACGAGCGCAAAGTGCGCGAGGGTCTGGAAGGAAACATCTGCCGGTGCACCGGCTACCACAACATCGTCAAAGCGGTGCTGCGCGCCGCCGAATCGATGTAGGGGTGAGGTTGAACGATGAGTGAGACGGGAATCGGCAAATCGGTCAAGCGGCGCGAAGACTTGCGTTTCATCACCGGTCGCGGTCGCTACACCGACGACATCAATCGGCCGAATCAGGCTTTTGCGGTGTTCTTGAGATCGCCCTATCCGCGGGCGCGCATCGTGTCGGTGGATCCGAGCGGCGCCAACGAGATCGAAGGCATCATCGGCGTGTTCACGGGCAAGGACCTCGCCGCGGACAAGCTGGGCGACCTGCCGTGCGGCTGGCTCGTGAAATCCAAGGACGGCAGCGACATGAAGGTGGGCCCGCATCCGCCGCTAGCCGTCGAAACCGTGAACTACGTGGGCGAACCTTACGGTGTCGTGATTGCAGAGACGCTCGCCGCCGCGCGTGATGGTGCGGAAGTCGTCGTCACGGAGTTCGAAGAACTCGAAGCCGTCGTCGCGCTCGATCGCGCGACGAAGAGCGCCCAGATTCATGCGAACGTTCCGAACAACCTCTGCTACGAATGGGCGCTTGGCGATGCCGATGCGACGAATGCCGCCTTTGCGAAGGCCGCGCACGTCACGAAACTCGAGATCTCCAACAACCGACTCATACCGAACGCCATGGAGCCGCGAGCGGCAGTGGCGAGCTACGACGCTGCGTCTCAGGAATTCGATCTGGTCACGACGAGCCAGAACCCTCACCTCGAGCGTTTGATTCTCTCCGCATTCGTGCAGCTGGCCCCGGAGCACAAGCTGCGCATTGTCGCGCCGGATGTCGGTGGCGGATTCGGATCGAAGATCTTCGTCTATCCCGAAGAGACCGCGGCGGCATGGGCGTCGCGCCGCATCGGTCGGCCCGTCAAGTGGACCGCCGAACGGTCGGAGTCGTTCCTCACCGATGCACACGGCCGCGATCACCTCACCAAGGCGGAGCTTGCGCTCGACAAAGACGGCACCTTTCTCGGCTTGCGCGTGAAGACCCGGGCGAACCTGGGTGCGTATCTGTCGACGTTCGCATCGTCCGTACCGACATTCCTCTACGGCACGCTGCTCGCAGGCCAGTACCGAACGCCGGCGATCTACGTGGAAGTGGAGGGTGTGTACACGAACACGGCGCCGGTCGATGCGTACCGCGGGGCGGGACGCCCGGAGGCGACCTACGTGGTCGAGCGCATCGTCGAAACCGCTGCGCGCGAACTGAAGATCGATCCCGTGGAGTTGCGCCGCCGCAACTTCATTCCACCTGATGCGTTCCCGTACCAGACGCCCGTTGCTCTGGAATACGACACCGGCAACTACGGCGCGAGCCTCGACAAGGCATTGATCAAAGCTGACTACACCGGATTCGCCAAACGGCGTGCGGACGCCGAACGCCGCGGCCGCAAACGCGGCATCGGCTTTTCCTGCTACATCGAGGCGTGCGGGCTCGCGCCGTCGCAACTCGCGATTCAGCTGGGCGCTGGCGTGGGCCTTTATGAAAGCGGTGAAGTGCGCGTCAATCCGACGGGCAACGTCACGGTGTTCACCGGTTCGCACAGCCACGGGCAGGGCCACGAAACCACGTTCGCGCAGATCGTCTCCGACAAGCTCGGCATTCCGTTCGAGAACGTCGAAGTCGTGCACGGCGACACCGGCAGGGTCGAGTTCGGCCTCGGCACATATGGTTCCCGATCGCTGGCGGTGGGCGGCAGCGCCTTGATCAAGGCGACCGACAAGGTCATCGCCAAAGGCAAGCGCATTGCGGCGCACATGCTCGATGCTTCGATCGAGAACGTCGATTTCGCCGAGGGCGCGTTCTCGGTGCGCACATCGAATCAGAAGCTGACGTTCGGTGAAGTGGCGTTCGCCGCCTACGTGCCGTCGAACTATCCGTCGACCGAAGAGCCGGGCCTGTCCGAAAAAGCCTTCTACGACCCGAAGAACTTCACGTTTCCGGCCGGCACGCACATCGCGGAAGTCGAAGTCGACCCGGAGACCGGCGCGGTCGAGGTCGTCAGTTTCGTCGCCGTCGACGATTTCGGCCACGTGATCAACCCCATGATCGTGGAAGGTCAGGTACACGGTGGTATCGCGCAGGGCATCGGCCAGGCACTGATGGAGCACGGTGTGTACGACGAAGCCGGGCAGCTGGTGACGGGTTCCTACATGGACTACTGCATGCCGCGCGCCGACGATCTTCCGAACTTCACCATCGACACGACGGTGACACCGTGCACGCACAATCCCCTCGGCGTGAAGGGGTGCGGCGAGGCGGGTGCCATCGGAGCGCCGGCGGCGATCATGAACGCCGTCACCGACGCGCTCGGCGTGGTCGACATTCCGATGCCCGCGACACCCGAACGGGTGTGGCGTGCACTGTACCGCGCGTAGCGTCGCCGCGAAGAGGAGCGCAAAGTCATGTACAGCTTCGATTACCACCAGCCCAACACGATCGAATCGGCGGCCGCGCTGCGTGCCGATGCGGAGGACGCAGTTTATCTGGCGGGCGGACAGACGCTGATTCCGACGCTGAAGCAACGGCTCGCCGCGCCCTCGGATGTCATCGACCTCGCGGGCGTACCCGGACTGACCGGCATCGAGGTCAAGCGTGATTCCGTCACGATCGGAGCGATGACCCGGCATGCCGAAGTTGCTGCTTCCCCCGAGATCGCAAAGGCCATTCCCGCGCTTGCGTTTCTGGCCTCCGAGATCGGCGATGCCCAGGTTCGAAACCGCGGCACGATCGGCGGTTCGGTCGCGAACAGCGATCCCGCAGCGGACTATCCGGCCGCGGTGATCGCGCTCGGTGCGACGATCCATACCGATCGTCGTTCGATCCCGGCCGAGGACTATTTCAAGGATCTCTTCGAGACCGCCCTCGCGGCGAACGAACTGATCCGCGCCATCGAGTTCCCGGTGCCGAAGCGTGCTGCGTACCGCAAGTTTCCGAATCCCGCCTCGCGCTACGCGGTGGTGGGTGTGTTCGTCGCGGATTTTGGCGGTGGTCGCGTGCGCGTCGGTGTCACGGGCGCCGGTCCCTGTGCCTTTCGCGCCACCGAGCTCGAGTCTGCGCTGTCGAAGAAGCTCGAGCCTTCCCAGGTGGACAACGTCGAGATCGAATACGACCGGTTCAACAGCGATCTGCACGCATCGGCGGAGTACCGCGCCAATCTCGTTCGCGTCATGGCCAGGCGCGCCGTGGCGGAGTTGTTGGCGAGCTGATCCATCCGTGAAAATCCGCGCGGTGCGATGCCATGCCATCGCCGACGACATTGCTACGGTCTCTCTCGATGAGCTGGAACTGAACCCGCCCGGTGCGGGCGAAGTGCAGGTTCGCATCGATGCCTGCGCCGTGAATTTCCCGGACATCCTGATGATTCAGGGCAAGTATCAGCACAAACCCGATCTGCCGTTCGCGCCGGGCGGTGAAGCAGCCGGTGAAGTCGTGGCCGTGGGGAGCGGCGTGACCGGGGTTGCCAAGGGCGATGCGGTCATGGTCGGTCTGCGTGCCGGCGGGTTCGCCGAGGCGGTGAACGTACCGGCAGCGAGCGTGCGCACCAAGCCGAGGCACATGAACTTCGATCAGGCCGCGTCGTTTCACACGGCCTATCTGACGGCGTATGTCGCGCTGAAAGAACGGGGCCACCTCGAGGCGGGCGAGGTGCTGCTCGTCCATGGTGCGACCGGGGGCGTGGGT
>JBFKCZ010000205.1:0-5540 GCA_041620035.1 Pseudomonadales bacterium | reverse complement strand
GGGTGCTGGTAGAGCACGTCCTCGACTTCGACCGAGTACACGTTCTCGCCGCCACTGATGATCATGTCCTTGACACGATCGACCAGGAACAAAAAGCCGCGTTCGTCGAGGTAGCCGGCATCGCCCGTGTGCATGAAGCCGTTTCTGATTGCCTGTGCCGTCAGGTGAGGTGCTCGCCAGTACCCCTGCATCACCATCGGGCCCCGGACGCAAACTTCGCCGACTACGTTCGGACCGACAGGATTGTCGTTTGCGTCCATGATGGCTACATCGGCGTTGTAAACAGGCTGTCCTGCAGATTTCGTGTATCCGGCATCCGGTCCATCGAACACGTGGTAGCGCGGCAGCAGCATCGTCGCGACAGGCGACAGCTCCGTCATGCCGTACGACTGCAGGAAGGCGATGCCCGGCAGACGCGCCATGGCGCGCCTGAGCAGCGCCTCCGGCATGGGGGAAGCGCCGTAGCTCAAGAGTTCGAGACTCGAGATGTCGTAGCGGTCGAGCGAGTCGTGCCCCACCAGGCGGTTGAGTACGGTGGGCACCACGACGGTGACGGTCACCCGGTGCCGTTCGATGGCTGCGAGAAATGCTTCGGGCTCGAAGTTCGGCAACACCGCGTGCGTGGCACCCGCCATGGTCACACTGAACAATCGCGCGCCGCCTGCGACGTGGAACATCGGAGAGACGTGCAGGTGCACCGCATCGCTGCGCCCTAACCCGAGATTGGCTATGTGCATCATCGAATTCGCGAAGAAGTTCCGATGGCACAACATCACACCCTTGGCCCGACCCGTGGTGCCGCCGGTATAGAAGAGCGCGGCGAGATCTTCGCCGCTGCGGCACGCATCGTCTGCGGGCGTCGAAGCGGCGATCATCCCGTTCCAGTCGGCAGTGGCGAGTGCGGGCGGCGTGAGGCCGCGCTCACGTCCAAGGGTTTCGGCCAGCGCCAGGTGCGCCGCGTCGGCGATGATCAGCCGTGGCTCGGCATCATCGAGACACGCACGGATCTCGGTCTCGGACCATCGGGTATTGATTGGGAGAATGACTCCGCCAGCCCAAAGCGTTGCGAAGTAGTACTCGACGTACTGTTCCGAGTTGGCGGAGATCATCGCGACGCGGTCGCCTGCCTGCACACCGTGGCTGCGGAACGCGCCAGCCAGTCGCGATACCCGGTCCTTGAACTCGGCCCAGCCGATCGCTCGATCTTCGCAAGCCAACGCCGTGCGATCCGGATGCACCAGTGCCGCGCGATGAATGCCTTGAGTGAGTTGCATGGGCGCCTGCAAAAGGCGCCATTCTATCAGCCGAGATCCACGTGAACGTGGCCGCCATGGGCGACGTTGAGCAACCGCTGATGCACCGCGACGACCGCTGCCATACTGCCCTGCGGCCAGTAGAGAATGCGCATTGCCGGCGTATCGTCGGGCCGATTGTCCATGAACAGATACTCGCAACGGTCGCCGCTGCCGTCGCTGTTTTCGACGAAGACCGACTTCACTTCTGCGGCCGGCGTTTGCATGACCCGCTCCCAGACGGTTTCGCAGTCGCCATCGTTCTGCAGGCGGCCACTGCGTCCCGTGGGATAACCCAGCGCGTTGAGCGGTTCGGAGGAACTGAGGCGACTACGCGCCTGCAACAGGGAAAGACCGGCTTGAAAGTGTGCAGCCGCCGTCGTCACGGACTGGCGAAGTGAGTCATCGGCGACATGCTCGGCCCGGCCGAGTATCACTGCGAGGACGCACACGATTGCGGTGATGCAGACGATTATCTCGAGTCGCGCGTTCCTGGAAGCCGACACGCCGGTTGCCTCGGTTGCCTAGTGAACGTCCAGATCCCGCTCTCCGGTCACGCAGTTGCGGCCTCGCTCCTTCGAACGATACAGGCACGCATCCGCGCGTTCGATGAACGTACTGATGGTCTCGCCTTTGCGGAACTGCGCAACACCCAGCGAAAGCTTGACCTTGTGTTCGGCCGAGGCGGCGCCATCGCTGTACGCTTCTAGCTCGACGATGGCGCGAATGCTTTCGGCCAGCATCAGCGCACCCTCGAGCCGCGTGTTCGGCAGCAGCACGGCGAACTCCTCGCCGCCGTAGCGCGCCACCATGTCGCGCCCTTTGACACACTGCTCCATTTCCTGCGCAACGTTGCGCAGTACGGAATCGCCAACGAGATGGCCGTGCGTATCGTTGAAGGACTTGAAGTGATCGATGTCGGCCAGAATGAGGCACAGATGCTCCTCGCGCTCCTCCGCATCGGCCACCATCTTTCGCATCACTTCGTCGAACGCACGTCGATTGGCGATGCCGGTGAGTGCGTCGGTACGGGAGTCGCGTGACAGCCGGTTCACCTGGGCGCGGAGATCGGCGAGTTCCTCGGCCATGCCGCCCAGTGCCGACTCGACTTCGCTGCTGCGGTCCTTGGCACGTCGTGTTTCCCGGGCAAGGGTCACGATGAGGCGCTTCACGTCGTCCTGATCGAGGTCGCCGTCGAGCCGGTCGGTGCAGTCGTCCAGCACGCCGGAGTAGTGGTTGATGTCCGTACCGAGATCACCCAGTTCCTTGAGTACCGCTTCCACTGCGTCCCGCATCGATTCGCGCAACCCGTCGACCTCGGCGCGAACCTCATCGACGTAGTATTGCTCGTAGATCCGTCGACACAGCGCGGGCGTGAATTCCACACCTTCAGCGATGCGACGTTCGACTTCGCGTTTGAGCTCTTCGTTGCGGGATGTGACGTAGTCGAACCACACGGCGTAATTCTGCGGAATGGTCGGCACGCCCTGTCGGCTCATGAGCGGCAGCACCTTCTTCAGGACTGCCACGGATTCCTGCAGCGGAATCTCGAAATCGCTGCTCACACAAAACCTCCAGATGTAATCCGAGCCGGCACGCCGCGCGAAGCCAGAACTCGTTCTTAAAATCTAGATCACCATCTGGAATGCACAACTGGAATGGGCAATTCTCACCTCGGGTTACGAACGACCCCCTCCGCCAGCAGCGCGTCAATTTCCCGTCGCTCGAGTCCGATTTCCTCGAGAATCTCGGCCGTGTGTTCGCCCAGCACCGGTGCCGGACGGCGAATCGCCGCAGGGGTTGCGTCGAATCGCGCGGCCGGCCGCGCCTGGCGTACGCGACCGGCGACGGGGTGATCGTGTTCCTCGATCAGCGCGTTCACGCGGATCTGCTCGTGTTCGATGACCTCGTGCCGGTCGAGCACGGGCGCGCAAGGCACACCTTCGCGATCGAGTCGCTCGAGCCACTCCGCGCTCGAGCGGGTCAGCAGAACCTCTGCGGTCATGGCCAGTCGTGGCCCCACGTTGACGACGCGCCCGGCGGCGGTCTTGAATCGTTCGTCGTCGAGCCAGTCGGTGCGATCCAATGCCCGACACATGCCTCGCCATTCCGAATCCGAGACGGCGCCCGCGGTGATGTAGCCGTCGGTGGTCTGAAAAATCAGGTCCTGGGCGAGCTGCGCGCGCGCCGCGTTCACCTCCCGGCCGACGAAGGTCAGTCCGGTCATGCCCTCGGGCCAGAGGTAGGCCACCATCGCGTCGAGCATCGCGAGCCGCACGTGCTGACCTTTGCCGGTGCGCTGCCGCGCGAACAATGCCGCCGTGATCGCCTGCGCCGCGGTCACTGCGGTCGTCTTGTCGGGAATGATCGTCCGCACCATGCGCGGACGGCCCGAATCGCGATCGGCTTGAATGGCGGTCAGCCCCGACAGCGCCTGAATGACGGGGTCGTAGACCCGCTTGTGGGCGTATGGCCCCGTTTCGCCGAAGCCGCTGATCGACACGTAGACGATGTCCTGGCGGAGCTTCCGCACCGCCGCTTCACCGAGCCCCATGCGTTCGATCGCACCGGGCCGGAAGTTCTGCACGAAGACATCCGCAGTGGGTATGAGGCGCTCGAGCGCCGCCATGCCGGCGGGACTCTTCAGATCGATTGCGAGCGAGCGCTTGCTGCGATTGGAGGAGACGAACGTCGCCGTCAGGCCGCCCCGGTTCGGACCCAGGCTCCGCACCAGGTCGCCTTCCAGCGGCTCCACCTTGATCACGTCGGCACCCTGATCGCCCAGCATCTGGGTGGCGACCGGCCCCGAGATCATGCTGGTCAGGTCGATGACGCGCACGCCATCGAGCGGACCGGGTGGGATCGGTGTGCCGCTCACGTGAGTGCCTCGAGCGCCGTGCGCTTCGCCCACTTGTAGTCTGCCTTGCCGTTCGGGGCACGGCGCACTTCGTCGACCGCTACGACATGCCGCGGCGTCTTGTAACCGGCGATCTGCGAGGCCGCGAAGTCGATGATCGCCCGCTCATCCGCTTCCTGCCCTTCGCGCACGGAAACCACCGCAACCACACGCTCGCCGAAGCGCTCATCGGGTACGCCCACGACGAGGCAGTCGTACACGGCGGCGTGGCGCTTCACCGCTTCCTCCACTTCTTCCGGATAGACCTTTTCACCTGCCGTGTTGATACACACGCTGCCGCGGCCGAGGAGCGTGATGCTGCCATCGGCTTCGATGCGTGCGTAGTCGCCCGGGAAGCTGTAGCGAACCCCATCGATCTCACGGAATGTTTCCGCGGATTTCTTCGGATCCTTGTAGTAGCCGATCGGCACGAGGCCCGCGGTCGCGAGCTTGCCGACTTCGCCCGAACCCGCCTTCACTTCGCGGCCGTCGTCGGTGAACACCCGCACGCCTTCGTTCAGGGCGAACTTCGCGGTTTGCGCACTCGTCGCGCGGTTGCTGACCGCGCTGCCCATGCCGCCCTCGGTCGATCCCATGGTGTCGACCAGC
Source organism: Pseudomonadales bacterium (assembly GCA_041620035.1). GTDB lineage: Bacteria > Pseudomonadota > Gammaproteobacteria > Pseudomonadales > Azotimanducaceae > SZUA-521. The sequence continues at coordinate 743 of JBFKCZ010000205.1, read as the reverse complement.
GTCATGTCGTGGTGTTCGAGCAGCCGGGCCTTCACCTCGGCGCTCCACATGACACCGCTCGAGACGATCTGCTTCAACGAACTCAAGTCGTAGAGATCACCCCTCGCCCGCGCTTCGTCGAGTGCCGCCACCATCGGCTTGGCGAATGCATCGCCCACGATGACCACATCGGAGACCCGATGCTGTCCGACCAGCGTGAACACGAGATCGGGATCGAAGCCCAGTTTCGAGATGGTGACCACGGTGCCACCGAGAGACAGGGGAATCATGGTGCCGAGCCACATCCCGGTACCGTGCATCAGCGGGCAGGCGGGCAGACTGACCGGCAGGCTGCCCATCTCGCGCAGCTTGTTCACGAGCCGCGGGACCTCCGCAGGCGATGCGGGCGCCGAAAGCCCTCGGCTGACCAGACTCAGCGACAACAGCGCCTGACAGAACACGCCGTTGGGATACATCACACCCTTCGGCATGCCCGTCGTGCCGCCCGTGTAGAGCATGTAGAGATCGTCGGCGCGCCGCTCGATGCGCGCGGCGGGCGAATGGTCGCGGATGCTGCGTTCGTAATCGAGCGCACCGTTCAACAGCGCTTCGGTGCCGTCGTCGACCTGAATCCACAGCTTCACCCGGGGGAGCTTCTCGCGGATCTCCCAGATGCGCATGACATAGGTGGACTGGTACACCACGGCTTCGCAGTCGGCATTGTCGAGCAGGTAGACGAGTTCGTCCGCCTTGTAGCGGTAGTT
>JBFKCZ010000204.1:0-5553 GCA_041620035.1 Pseudomonadales bacterium | reverse complement strand
TCGCGCCCGTGAAGCGGTACCCGAGGGGTCACGACCGCTGATGGCCCGAATGGAACCGGAGCAGCCACACCTGCTCGGCGGCTTCCGGCTGATATTCAACGACCGTTATCTGATGTTGGTCGCAACGCTGGTCGTGATGCTCAACTGGGTCAACACGACGGGTGAGTTTCTGTTGGCCGACTTCGTCAAGACGACCGCGCAGTCGATGCTCGCGAACGGTGAGATCGCCGACATCGGTGTCTTCATCGCAAGCTTCTACGGGGAATTCTTCTTCTGGGTGACGTTGATCGGCCTGGGTTTGCAGCTGTTCCTGGTCTCACGGATCTACCGTACCGTCGGGGTACGCGGTGCAATACTGGTGCTGCCGATCGTGGCGGTCATCGGCTACGGTCTACTCATCTTCATTCCGATCTTCACCATCGTTCGGCTCGTCAAGATCGTGGAGAACGCCGTCGACTACTCGATCATGGCGACCACGCGCCACGCGCTGTTCCTGCCCACGAGCCGTGCCGCGAAGTACGAGGCCAAGACCGCGATCGATACGTTCTTCTGGCGTTTCGGCGATCTCGTCCAGGCGGGCGCCGTGTTCGTCGGCCTGAACGTGCTGGGCTGGGCGACCATGGAATTCGCCGCCCTCAACCTGCTGCTCGCGCTCGTGTGGCTCGGCATCGCCTGGCGCATCGGCAAGCGCTACACGGCCCTCGCACACGAAAACGTCATCAACGTAGCCCCCGAGGCTTTCGCGCCCATTCCGGCCCTCGAATGGCTACCGGGTGAGTCCTTCCGCCACCTCGTGCCGCACGACGCGTTCCGGGACGCCGACCCGGGTGACGTGCTGTCGTTGAGCGCGCGGCTCGCCAACGGCGCGCCGCTGCCGTCGTGGATGCGATTCGATGCCCGCCGCAGGGAATTCCTCGGCGTGGCGCCGACCGACGTCGTGGAATCGTTTTCCGTCGAGGTGGTGGCGAGCGACGTCGATGGATTCCAGGCCCGCTCGCTATTTGTCGTTCGACACATCGAGCGCCGCTGATCGCTCGAGGAGCGCATCGCGCCGTTTGAGCAGTGCGGTGACCTGCCGCTTGCTGAGCGACGGCAAACCAGCCTGCACCGCCTCCGCGGTCAGTACCTGAAGGCGGCTCCGCAATACGCGTGATACGTTGAAACGGACGTTACGCAGGTGTGCGGGCAGCCGACTCGAGGTCGCGAACGCCTCGCCATGCCCGGTCAGAATCAACATGGGATCGTTGCCCGTGTACCCGATCCATCTCGGATCGCGCGGCCCCAGGCCCATGAGCGCATCGAAGGTCGTCATCAGATCGTATTGCGGGCGGAGCGGGCACCACCCCTGGCTGTTGTCGCCGCGCGCCTGGCGCTCCGCGTGCGAAACGACGCCCTTCGGCAGGAACTGGATCGAGCCGTCCCGCCCCTGCACCGCCCGTTCGACGGTGACCGGGACGAGCCGCAGATCCAACAGCCGGTCCAACTGGTACGCGGCGAGTTCACGATCGCCGCGCCAGACCCCGCTCGATGCCTGAGGTATGGCAGCGGCCTGAACCGAAAGCCCGGCCCGAATCGCCACTTCGATGCGCTCGCGGCCATCGCCCGTATCCTCTGCCTGCGAGATGGGGCCGGTCGACAGTACCCTTGCGAGTTCCGAATCATCGAGCGCACCCGGTCGCCGGCCGACGCTCACGGGATCGTCGACGGGCCCAACGGCTGCCCCCTCGCCCGCATAAGCAACGCGTACCGATGCGCCGTCCAGGTACACGATCGAGCCGCGCCCCTTGTACACGGCGTTCAGCATGCCTGTATCCGCCAGCAGCACGCGGCCTTCGAAGCGGCTCAACACGCGTCGTGAATCACTGACGGTGTGACCCACCACTACGCGTTTTGCGCGCTGCCGCGCGAGGGCGGCCGTCAGCACGTCGTCTTCGTAGGCGGGATGACAGAGGGCCTGGCCGCGATACCATGCCGGCCCGTCCGGTGTGAACGCCGCGGACCGTTCGAGCGTCGACAACGTTCTCGCCACACGACGATGCGGTTCGCTGGCGGCCCGCGTGCCTGCCAAGGCCGCGTGTTCACGAAACGGTGTATCGGGATCGACGAGTCCCGCTTCGAGTGCCTCGTGCCAGGCAAGGGCGTAGTTGCGCACTTCGGTCAGCAGGCGCGCCGAAACCTCGTCGGCCGGCGCTCTGGCGAGGACGGGCGGCAACCCGCCGTGCACGAACAGCGTATCGCCTCTCTGCAGCACGATGGTCTGGTTCAACAGCCATGCGCCGTAGCGGCCGGCCGGGGAGAACGCTGCGAGGCGCGCGAAGAACCCAGGTGCAAACCGCTCTTCGAATTGCTGCCGCGCGGCATCGCCATCGATATCGCTCCAACGGCCTGCCGCACGCATGCGCCCGAATGCCCGGTCGCGCATCGCAGCTGTCTCGTCGGCGGCGAACTGGGCGAAGTCGGCCTTGCTCACGTAGTCGAGCTCGCCGGTGAGGTTCATGATTTCATGGTTGCCGAGCACGAGGTGCATACGTCCGCCGGCCGCGGCGGCCTCGGTCTGAAGACGCATGAGCAGATCGAGTACCTGGCGACCTTCCGCCCCACGGTCGATGAGGTCACCCAGGCTCACCAGTTCCAGCGTGCCGGCCCGCCAGCGTCCTGCTTCGTCGATGATGTTCTGCTCACGCAGAAGCGAAGTCAGTTCGGCGTAGGCGCCGTGCACGTCGGCAAACGCCGCCAGGTTCGCGAAGAGACTCTTGGGCGCCGCCCACAGCACGCACAGGAGCGCTGCGCACGCGAGTAGCCTGGGCGCTTGCGGAGGCACGATCAGAACGTGCTCAGCTTGCCCGCGTCGACCTGCTTGACGATGCGTTCGATGCGGCGCGAGATATTTCGGATTTCCCGGCGACTCAAGCCCAGTTGAATGCGATCGTCCTTGTAGCGAACGCCTCTGGATTCGTTGAGGTTTTCTCCGAGCGGCTGCTTGACGAGCCTGCCGTCGATCGCTCGCCACTCACCGAGCACCGCGAGTTCGCGCGTGAGCGTCGATTCATCGATCTGGCGGAGCCTGTCGATCACCTTCGCTGGCAACCGGTCGACGCGTAGCTTGCTCCACGCCTCGCCCCGATCGCTGCGCTCGGAGTCGAAAGCGACCCCATTGTCCACGGAAAAGAAACGCGGCGGTCGATCGCCGGCGCTGCGTAGAAAGTTGCCGCGATTCGAATCGATGTGTTTGATGGCGACGGTAAGCACATTGAGATTGCCGATCTGCCGGGCGTACTCGGGGTCGGCGTCGAATTTCTCTGGTTCGAACACGTCGGCCGGGTTCGTGACACCCGCGAGCCACGCCTGCACGACGCAGAGCACGTCGTCCGCAGCGCGGAAGGTCGGCTTGGCGTCCGAGAATCGGGCCAGCCTTTCCTGGGGCACGACGATCAACGCCGTCGGAGGCACCACGTAATCGGCGGGATCGAGGAACAGGAACTGCAGACGGTACGCGGCCAGCTCGTACCTTGGCTCGTTGTTGAAGGTGCCGCCGCCCCGCTCCGCCGGACGGATCTTGACGTGGACGGCCGGCGCATCGCCGAACTCGACATCGCCACGCAGCGTGACGTCCGCCTCGATCTTCGGCCGACTCTTGCGCGCGTTCAGAATGCGGAACTCGGGAGCCGCCAGCAGCGCGTCGAGTTCAGCGACCGAGAGATCCAGGTGGGCGTCTGCGGCGTGAACCGACTGCCAGGCCATCGACGCCATCAACGCACCGCCAATCAACCAGGACATCCGCATCGTTTCTCTCCTGTCGCGCGTTCTTGCGCGTCCCTTCCCCGCTTGCACCAACATACCAGGCGCGCCCCCCATCAGTCAGCCGGACCCTGCTGCCAGCTTGGCCTCGATCAACGGCAACCGATCATTGCCGAAGTACATGTCGACTTCATCGACGAAGATCGTTGGGGAGCCAAAGCCACCGCGTTCGATCAACTGCTCGGTATTGCGCCGCAACTTGTCCTTGTAGGTGGCATCCGCGATCTTCGCGAAGAACTCGTTCGGGTCGATGCCGCAGGCGGTCACGATCGAGCGGAGCACGTCGTCCTGAGAGATGTCCTCGAGATCGGTCCAATAGCGGTGGAACACACGACGCGCGTAGGGCACGAGACAGTCGTGTTCAAGGGCAACGAATGCACCGCGCATGGCTTTGACGCTGTTGACCGGGAATACGGGGGGCTGCCCGATGGTCACGCCGGTGTAACGCGCCCAATCCTGAAGATCCTTACGGTAGTAGCGCGCCTTGGCCGGCACGGGATTGGCGCGGTTCTCGTAGACGCTCTGGTTGACGGCATTGAAGACGCCGCCGACGAGAATCGGACACCACAGGACGTCGACGTCGGCCCTCGCGGCGATCGGCTGAATACCTTCGAAAGCGAGGTAGGTCCACGGACTGGAACAGTCGAAAAAGAATTCCAGCTGATGCACGCCGGGTCGCTCCCTGGGAATCGGTCGAGCTTAATCTGTTGACAGACCTCGATAAAGCGGTTGAATTGAATGCTTTGCTCACGAGGAAAGGGCGATGAAGTTCACCTGGTTCAATCTGATGCCGTGGCCCTACCTGCCAGACGACTTCCGCCAGAAGTACCGCTCCGTCTGGGTCGACATTCCTTCCACACTATACGACCCGAAGAAGGGGCACGAGCTCTACAACACCTACCTCGACGAACTCGAATATGCGGAATCGCTCGGCTACGACGGCATCGGCGTCAACGAACACCACGCCAATGCCTATGGGCTCATGCCGTCGCCGAACATCATGGCGGCAGCACTCGCGCGTCGTACCTCGAAATCGGCTCTGGTCGTGCTTGGCAATTCCATCGCGCTCTACAACCCGCCGATCCGTGTGGCCGAGGAGTTCGCGATGCTCGACGTGATCTCGGGCGGGCGACTGCTCGCGGGATTTCCCGTCGGCACTTCGATGGACACCAACTACTGCTACGGCGACATCCCGTCGCTGACGCGAGAGCGGTACCAGGAAGCGCACGACCTCATCAAGAAGGCATGGCGTGAAGAGGAACCGTTCGCGTTCAACGGGCGATACACGAAACTGCGTTATGCCAATTGCTGGCCGAAGCCGATTCAATCGCCGCCGCCCATCTTCATCCCGGGCGGCGGTTCACTGGAAACCTACGATTTCTGCCTGGACCACGATTATGTGTACTGCTACCTGAGCTTTTCGGGATTCAAGCGCGCTCAGCAGTTGATGGACGGTTACTGGCAGCGTGTCGAGGCGCGCGGCAAGGACAATTCACCGTATCGGGCGGGATTTGCGCAGACGATCATCGTTGCCGAGTCCGACGCCGAAGCCGAGCGCGACTACCGCGAGCATGTCGACTACTTCTACAACCGCTGCCTGCACGTCTATCCAGGGTTTGCCGATGCCCCCGGTTACCGCACCATCAAGACCCTGAAGGCCAATGTGACCTCGCAGATGACGCGCAAGGCCGTGGGCGATGTGAGCCGCATGAGCTGGGATCAGCTGGTGCACGACGGCTATGTCATCGCCGGCAG
>JBFKCZ010000203.1:0-5564 GCA_041620035.1 Pseudomonadales bacterium | reverse complement strand
GACCACCGTGCTGCCCACGGTGCGTCCCTGGCATTTCGTCAACGCATGACTACGCAGCGATGCGTTGACCGAGCACAGCATGTCTTCGACCTGATCGACCCGATCGACCAGGCTGCCGCGAACCGCGATTCGATCCAGCGCCTCGGTGATCGAAGCCGCCGCGAACTCACCGTCCGCGTGGCCGCCCATGCCATCGGCGACCACCCACAGTCCGGCGTCCGGCGCACACAGCACCGCGTCTTCGTTGATGCGGCGGCGCATGCCCGCATGGCTGTTCGCAGCGGTCACCCAGATCGGCCGATTCTCGGCGCGATGTTCGCTCATTGCTCCAGCCTGAACTGCACGGCAGATTCGACGGTGAGCGGTTCGCCGAACGAGATGTAGCCTTCGCCCCACAACCGCTTCGAGCGGCGGTGCAGGTAGACCACCGTCTGATCCTCCAGGCGCACGAAGGTGCCGTTGCTGCTCTCGTCCGTGAGGATGTACGACTGCCGGCGCATTTCGATGCGGGCGTGGTGACGGGATGCGAACGATCGATCGAGCACACAGTCGCATTCGGCACCGCGGCCGATGGAGAACGATTCGCCGTCCTCGAGCGCGACGGCGTAGCGACGGCCCCCGATGGTGAGCCAGAGTCGCGCCGTCGATGACAGTTGCCGAGCTTCCATGCTGCGCGACCGTGACCGTGACGAGATAGCCTCGTCAGAATATCGAAGGGCGCCCCGGCAATACGCGACGGCGCTCACAGACGGTTTGCGAACGGTTACCCGAGTTGTGGGGGAGCGCTCTTAAGCGGGTGTCGCTAAAGTCATCGAAGACGTTGTGGGAGCGCCCTTGGGCGCGAACGAACGTAAGGAAAGCATTGGTTTGTTCGCGGGCGAGCCTCACTTCGCCGTTCGCGGGCAAGCCCGCTCCCACAGAGGCGCTCGGCACTTCAACAACACGCTCGTTGGGCGCGAACGGATCCAAGGGAATCAACAGGTCATTCGCGGGCGAGCCCGCTCCCACAAGTTCCGTTCGGACGAACCTTCGCAGAGTGATCAGCGGCCCATCTGTGCGAATCGGTTCATGCCGCGCCAACGCGTCTGAAGAAGCACGAGGTCGAGCATCTCGTAGAGCGCCCGCGCGTTGACGCCGGCGCCGTCGGAGAGCGCGGCACCGAGCCCGGTGCGGACGATGAGCGTCGCGACACTCCGCCAGCTGTCGGGGTCATCGAGATACATGCGCGCCAGGTCTTCGCGCAGACGACGCTCCAGAGGTGCCAACGCCGCCGCAGCCGTTGCGCCGTCGACCGCACTCAATGCGTGGGCGAGATCGGTGAGGGTGCCCGGCTCGAGGAAAAATCTGAGCGTCACGCCACTCGCCCGGCTCGGCGACTGCTGCGCAACCGCGCGCCGATATGCACCGAGCACCATCGCCACCGCTGCATCGACATCGCGGGAATCCGCGCCATCCACGGTGTATGGCCCTTCCTGCACGGTCGATTCGGTCAGCATGCGCGTCTCCTAGTGGCTGGGCGCATGGTTGCCCATCCCGAGCGGCAGGGTCGACCGCAGAAGTGCACACGAAGGTGCGATTCCGCAACGAAGCCGTGCAGATGCGCACCGTCACGGGCGCGAACTGTGCTGTTCGTTGCCAACGATTGGACTAGGCTCACCAACTAAGAACTGACTCGAGGTGAGTCATGAACTACTTCTTCAGGATGAGAGCCAAACGCGGACTGCTGCTCGCTCCGCGGATCGCCGGATTGGCGAAGACTCGTGCAATCAGGAAAGAGGCTCCCCAGGAGCAGCGCACGTCACCGGCCTGTCGCAGCCGGACGACCCTCGATCGTTGCGCGCAGCCGCTCGAATACTGCCGACAGATGGTCGACGAGTGCTGCGATTCGGTGAACCCCTCGCAACTGCGGGTTGTATAGGAGCCAGGCCGCCCCGAAGCGGTGAGAGGTGGGTTCGGATACGCGCTTCAGCCGCGCGTCGGTCTGCGCCGCGTAGCACGGAATCTCCGCGAATCCGACCCCCACCGCCACCAGCTCGCCGATGACGTCGACGAAATTTCCCGTTGCCACCACCCGAGCCCCTGGCACGGTGGCACGCACCCAGTTCGGCGCTTCACGCTCGGCGTTCCAGCCGACGTAGGGCACATCGTTCGCGCCGAGATCGAATTTGCGATCGACTGCGACATAGAGCGCGGAGTTGATGTCGGCGAGCTTGCGGCCGATCAGGTTCTCGGGCGGCTTGCGCGTCAACCGGATGGCGAGGTCCGCCTCCATGAGATCGAGGTCGACATTGGTATTCGACACCATCACGTCGAGCACGATGCCGGGATGTTGGGCGCCGAAGGCGGCAAGCTCCGGCGCGATCAGTTTCGCCATCGCCGAAGTCGCCGTAATGCGGATCGCCCCTTCCAACTTGCGATCACGGCCGAATACCTGCCGCGTCAACGCAACGATCTCGCCATCGACGCGATCGCTCGCCGTCATCGCTTCCTGACCCGCGGGTGTCAGCACGAGATTGCGCCCCCGGCGTTCGAACAGCGTGGTACCCAGACTCGCCTCGAGGTTCGCCACGTGACGCGTGATGGTGGTGCGATTGACGCCCAGCTTCTCTGCGGCCTTGGGCAACGAGCCTTCGGTTGCCAGCGCGCGAAAGTACTGCAGGTCGGTCCAGAGAAGATTCGGCATGACCAGGCGTCAGTGCATGTAATTGAACATCTGTCGGCGATAGCTCGATGCGAGCTCCGAACCCTTGCCGAGCAATGTAAAGATGCGAACCATCGTCGTACGTCCGATGTCGTCGCGGAACTTTCGATCGGTACGCAGAATGAACATCGCGTGCTCCAGAGCAGCCTCGACGTCACCTGCGACCACCGCCCTCACAGAGGCCTGATAGTGCGCCTCGAGATCCTTCTCGTTCTTCGCCAACGCCGCTTCGATCTCTTCGGCCAGCGGCATGCCCGCCGCCTCTTCGAGGAACTCGATGCGGGCTACGGGACGCGCACGCCCCTCGGTACCTTCCGGTATCGTCGCCAGCGTGGCGCGCGCCTGCTCCACCTCGCCCATGATCGCCAGCACGTCGGCGTACTCCACCTTGAAACCAGCGTTGTTGGGTTCCGCCGCCAGCGCCTGGCGGAGCAGTTCCATCGCCGTGCGGTAGTCGCGCGCCTCGAGAATGTCCTTCAGCTGTTCGCGTAACAGATCACCCGACGACATCGTCAGCCCGTCGAGCAGCGCCCGCAGCGCACGTTCGCCCTGGGGCCCCTCCATCTGTTCCACCATCTGCCCCTCATGCACGACACGAATGGCCGGCAGGTTCTGCACCCGCAAGTGCTGCGCGAGCGCCTGATCGCGGGCGACATCGACGAGCCCCAGCGCAAACTTGCCGCCGTACTGTGCGAGGAGCATCTCCAGCGTGCGCTTCATCTCCTTGGCCACAGGGATCTGATCCGCCCAGAACAACAGCACCACCGGCACGGTTTTCGATCGCTCCACGACCTCGGCCTGGAAGTTCTGCGGACTGACGGTGAAAGGGGCGGCTTGGTCGGGCATACGGTTCACTAATGCGTTGGTTTGACGAGGCGGCGATTCTAGCGGACCGGTGCCCCGGGTTAAAACCTTGCGGATCAGTTGGTTACCTCGGGCCGCAAACGACGGGCGCGATTCGCGCCCGCCGCACTCGACTCCGGCGCCGGTGCTCGCCTAATGTGCAGGCAAAGATCCATTCGCGGGAGGGACACACCATGGCACTGCTCGAAGGCAAGATCGCGGTCATCACCGGCGGCGGCACCGGCATCGGCCGCGCACACGCATTGCTGTTCGCGGAACACGGTGCCCGCGTTGTCGTCAACGACACCGGCGGTGCCCTGAACGGTACCGGCACCAGCGACTCCGCACGCGCCGTGGCCGACGAGATCCGCGCGCTCGGCGGAGAAGCCGTGCCAGACACGCACTCGGTGGCGAGCTTCGAAGGTGCCGCCGCGATCGTGCAGACCGCACTCGACGAATTCGGCGGTATCGACGTGATGGTGAACAACGCCGGCATCCTGCGCGATCGCACGCTACTCAAGATGAGCCCGGAAGAGTGGCAGGCCGTCATCGACGTGCACCTCACCGGCACATTCGCCTGCCTGCAGGCCGCGGCCCGGCAGATGGTGGCCCAAGGTCGCGGCGGCCGCATCATCAACACCAGCTCGTCTTCCGGCCTGCTCGGCAACTTCGGCCAATCGAACTACGGCGCGGCCAAGGCGGGCATCCATGCGCTCACGCGCATCGCCTCCATGGAACTCGCGAGCAAGGGCATCACCGTGAATGCCCTCGCGCCCAACGCGTTCACCCGCATGACGCGCGACCTGCCCGGCATGTCGAGCTACACCGAAGAAGAGATGGGCCCCCAGTTCATGGCACCCATCGTCTGTTATCTCGCCTCGGATCAGGCGTCCAACATCACGGGCCAAACCTTCGGCTCGAACCAGAATCAGCTCTTCATCTACCGCATGATGGTGAGCGAAGGCATCAACAAGCGCGGTCTCGACCCGTGGAACCCGGAGGACATCGGCCCGCTGATCCAGCGGATCATCACCTGGTGACTGAGAAGTTGGGCCGAAGACCGTGGGAGCGGGCTTGGCCGGAGAACCGCCAGGAGGCAACGATTCAATGATGGTTCGCGGGCAAGCCCGCTCCCACACCGCCTGCGACGAATTTACGCACGATTCTGGAATATCGCCCCGCCGTTGCGCAGAATACCCGCCCTCTGGAGAGGTGGCCGAGTGGTCGAAGGCGCCTGACTCGACAAAAGTGCAGGACTGCACTTTTGGGCGCTGTCGCAGCGCGACAGCGGTCGGAGCGCAGCGCAGACCGAGCGCCAGGGATGGCGCGAGTCAAATCAGGTTCAACCTCGAAGTCGATTTTCCAGACCCATGTTTGGGTGGCATATCGCAATGCCGTTGCGCAGAATACCCGCCCTCTGGAGAGGTGGCCGAGTGGTCGAAGGCGCCTGACTCGAAATCAGGTATACCGCAAGGTATCTAGGGTTCGAATCCCTACCTCTCCGCCAATCCGACCAACTCTGCGCCCACCACAGTCGAGCTCGACCTCACCCGTCGCGACCATCGACATCGCGCCGGCGCAGATGCAGTGTCGCAAGCGGGCTCTGCACTGCGTTGCCGCCAAGATTCAGCACATGCGTGTAGATCTGTGTCGTCTTCACGTCGGCGTGACCCAACAACTCCTGGACCGTGCGAATGTCATAACCCCCTTCGAGCAAATGCGTGGCGAACGAGTGCCGCAGCGTGTGCGGGCTCGCCTTCTTGTGGATTTGCGCCTGCCTTAGCGCCCGGCGGAACTCGCGCTGAATCGTGTGGGGCAGCAGGTGGTGCCTGCGCGCTACGCCAGGCGCACGCGGATCCTGGCCGATCGAGCCACTCGGAAACACCCACTGCCACGCCCACTCGACCGGCGCATTCGGATACTTACGCGCAAGGGCATCGGGCAGGTAGACACCCGCGATCTCACGCTCCCGATCGCGACGAAACAACACCCTAACCTGCTCGAGGTGCACGCGAAGCGG